>DVKA01000042.1 GCA_018716365.1 Candidatus Caccocola faecipullorum | reverse complement strand
GTCGCGAAAAAAGACCTCGGCGCGATGCTCATGACCTACGGCAACATCTACGTCGCGCAGGTCGCGATGGGCGCGGACATGAACCAGCTCGTCAAGGCGCTGCGCGAGGCCGAGGAATACGAAGGCCCCTCCGTCGTCATAGCCTACACGCCCTGCCTATCGCACGGCCTCAAATGCGGCATGGGCGGAGCGCAGGCAGAAATGAAGCGCGCCGTAGACGCTGGCTACTGGATACTCTACCGTTACGACCCGCGCAAAGAAAAGCCGCTCACGATAGACTCAAAGGCCCCGACGATGGCCTACGAGGACTTCCTCGACGGCGAAGTGCGCTACTCCGCGCTCAAACGCACATTCCCCGAAAACGCAGCGAAATACTTCGCGGAGGGAACGCGAGAAGCCGCCGAGCGCTACAGAAGATACAAACACATGGAAGAAAGCCAGGAACCGCAGCACGAAGCGGCGAAAGACAGAGAAAGATAAACAACGCAAGCGCCCCGCAAGGGGCGCTTTTTTGCGGCGGAGGCGTGTAGGAATCGAACATACCAGCGCAGTTTTATGAACCGCACGCTTGCGATGCTCTGCCGATAACCTTATAAAAAAGCCGTAAATCCGCGGCGGAAAAGGAGGACAGCGAAATGCCAGAAGAATTTACGCTGCACGAAGAAACTGAGCGGAGCGATGCGCTCGTCGCGGAGCTTACCGAACTCTGGGAGCGCTCCGTGCGCGCGACGCACGGTTTCCTCGCCGAGGGCGGCGTCGAATTTTACAAACCATACGTGGAAGAGGCGATAAAATGCCTGCCACTGGTGATGACGGCGCGCGCTGACGGCAAAGCCGCGGCATTCATGGGAATCACCGGCGCGCACCTCGACGCGCTCTTCGCCGCGCCGGAATACTTCGGCCGAGGCGCGGGCGCGCTGCTAATGCGCGAAGCGCTAGCGCGCGGCGTCCGCTCCGTCGACGTCAACGAACAAAACCCGCGCGCCCGCAGCTTCTACGAAAAACACGGCTTCCAAACCGCCGGCCGCCGCGAAACCGACGACTGCGGCAAACCCTACCCGATATTGAGAATGGAGCTCGCGGAGGAAAAGAACTGACGCGCCCGACGAGACGCGACGATGCGCAGACTTGCGTCGGACGATGCCGGTTTTACGGCTGCGTGTTAAATTCGGTATGGCGCCCACATATGTTTTGCAGGATAAAATCTTAGGGAGGAATAATTCATGATTCGTTGGTCAATCGAGGACGAAAACGGCTGCGAAGGATGTTTCGAGAGCAAATTTTTCCGCAACGACGACAACGGCGGCGAATTTAGTATTTATGGGGCTGGGCCGGAGCTGAAGGAATGCACCGAAAAATGCGTCGAATCATTCAACAGCCTGCCGGAATCGACGATAGATGAGATTTGTGAAAAACTCGCCGCCGCCGCGCAGAAAGAGTGCGAAGAAGAAGGTTTCGAACTTCCCGCGCTCGACGGCCCGCGCGGCATTTTAAATTACTGCTGGTTCAACGCGATGTACGTGGACATGGTTGGAAAAGACGACGAAACCGCCTACGCTGTCGAGGGCGAAGGGGAGTGGGGACTGCCGGTCGGCTTCGTCATAAAAGGCTGTAAAGTAATCTACGCGGGCGGCGACTATCTGGATTACATACAAAACGCCTAGCCGCGCGCGCCAGCGTCAAGCCGCCGCACACAGGCAAAACACAGGACGAGCGGAGCAAAGCGCACGCTCGTCCTTCCTTAATCTAAAAGGCAGAAACATCCGCCGTTTTTCCTACATCGCCGCCCTGAATATCCTCTCTATGTCGTCCTCGAAAAGCTTCTTCATCTTCCCCATGCCGTCCGGGTGGTTGGCGGCGCATTTTGCGGACATTTTCTTTATCTGCGCCTCAGTCGGCTCGACGCCGAGGCCGCGTATTGAGACGGGCATTTTAATTTCGCGGTAGAAATCTTCCATCGCGGCTATGCCAGCGAGCGCCGTCTCTTCGTCGTCCGCGCCGCGCGGCACATCGAGGACCTCCGCCGCGAACTTTGCGAAGCGCGCGGGATTTTCCTTATAGACATAACGCGCCCAGCTTCCCCAGACTGCGGCGAGGCCTGCGCCGTGCGCCACGTCGAAGAGCGCGCCGAGCTCGTGCTCAAGCTGGTGCGACGACCAGTCGCCGCCGTCCGTGCCGCAGCCGGTGAGGCCGTTGTGCGAAAGGCTGCCCGCCCACATGACCTCGGCGCGCGCGTCGTAATTTTCCGGCTCCGCCATAAGTATCTTCGCGTTCTTTATCACAGTGCGCATCAGAGCTGCGGCTACGCCGTCGGTCAGCTCCATGCTTCCGCCGCCGCCGAACCAGCGCTCCATCGTGTGCATCAGGATGTCTGTGCAGCCGCAGGCCGTCTGGTATGCCGGCAGCGTCATCGTCAGCTCGGGGTTCATGACGGCGAATTTCGGGCGGCAGAGGTCGTTGCTGTAGCCGCGCTTCGTCTCGGTATCTTCGTTGGTGATCACCGACGACGGGCTCATCTCGCTGCCCGCCGCCGCTATCGTCAGGACGGAACCGACGGGCAGGCAGGCGCGCGGCGCGCGGAGCCGCGCGTAGAAATCCCATACGTCGCCGCGCTCTTCGTCGGCCGCGCCGTAGCCTATCGCCTTCGCGGAGTCTATGACGCTGCCTCCGCCTACGGCGAGAATGAAGTCCACGCCTTCGCGGCGGCAGAGCTCTATCCCCTCGCGCACGAGCGAAAGACGCGGGTTCGGCACGACGCCGCCCAGCTCGACGAAGCCGGCGCCCGCTTCGCGCAGCGACGCGCGAATCCTGCCGAGCAGCCCCGTGCGCCCCGCGCTCCCGCCGCCGTAATGCAGCAGAATCTTTTTGCAGCCAAGCTCCGCGACGAGCTCCCCGGTCTTATTTTCAGCCCCGCGTCCGAACACAACCTTCGTCGGCGCGTAATACGTAAAATCCTCTATCATCGAAAAATTTCCCCCCAGCGCGCCACGCGGCGCGGAATTTTTCTGCTTTTGTAAATTATAGCGTGAAGCGGCGAAAAGGCGCGGCGGCGGAGGCTTTGCGCCAGTGAGAACCTAAATTGTAAAGCTATGGTAGTGATAAGCGGTGTGGCAACATATACAAGATACAAATAATGCCGCAGCTGTAAAAATGATATTTATAGCTGTTATGCTGCATATCATTAGTAATAATATATTTATATGGTATACACAAAAAGTTTTTTTATAAATTATTTTGAGTGTCATATTCAATTCAGGATTTTGCTAATCATTAATCACAAAATATTGAATGTTAATTTAATTTTTATGTTGTTAATTGCAATGTAGTTGACAAAATATATTGTTGATGGGTATACTATTATTATAAAATAGTATCTGATTTATGCATATAAAAGATACTAATTCATTGTGTTCCATTGCATTTCAAAAAATAAAGGAGGCGCGCTTCATGGAAATTAAAGTCGCTGGAGATTCGTCTTTAGTTGTCAAATTTGGCAATGAAATTGACGAAAAGATCA
>DVKA01000041.1 GCA_018716365.1 Candidatus Caccocola faecipullorum | reverse complement strand
AATGAAGGAGCTCGGCTACGACGAGGCCTTCATCGACGGCACGGGCAACGCGGTCGGATTCATCGGGAACGGCGAAAAGCTGATCCATTTCGACTCGCACATGGACACGGTCGAGGCGGGCGACGCGGATGAATGGATTCTTCCGCCCTTCGCCGCCGAGATAAAGGACGGGCGCATCTACGGGCGCGGCTCCGTCGATATGAAGGGCGGCCTCGCGGCCTCGATATACGGCGCGGCGCTCGCGCGCGAACGCGGGTTGACGAAGGGCAAACGAATATGCGTCAGCGGAAGCGTCTGCGAGGAGTACTGCGACGGCGAGAACATCAAGATGATGTACAAGGAGCTCAGCCTTCGCCCCGACTTCGTCGTGATATGCGAGCCGTCCGACGACGTGATAACGTTGGGACACAAGGGCAAGGCTCAGATGCGCATAATCACACACGGAGTCTCCGCGCACGGCTCCGCGCCTGAGAAGGGCGTAAACGCCGTCTACGAGATGGCGGAAATCATAGAGCGCGTCGAAGCGCTGAACAAAAAGCTGACGGCTGAGGGCGATCCGCACGGCACGATAGTGCTGTCGAATATAAGCTGCGTCACGGCCTCGCTCAACGCAGTGCCCAGCGAGTGCGAGATATACCTCGACCGCCGCCTCGTGCTCGGCGAGACGGAAGAAAAAGTCCGCGCCGAGATGGACTCGCTTATAGAGGGAAAGCGCGCGACGTGGGAAATAGGCACGCTGCGCCGCACGAGCTGGAAAGGAGCGCCGCTCGTCTACGAACCGCTGCACCCGGCGTGGAAGCTCGACTGCGATTCTCCGCTCAAGAAGGCCGCGGACGCCGCATACACCGATGCCTTCGGCGAAGCTCCCGCTCGCTACGACTTCTGGGACTTCGGGACGAACGCAGTCACGCCCGTCGGCATGGGCATACCGACGATAGGCTTCGGCCCAGGCGAGTACAAGCTCGCCCACATGCGCGACGAAAACTGCGAAACAGCGAAAATCGTTAAGGCGGCGGAATTCTACGCCGCGCTCATAGGAAGGCTGTAGCTCGCAAAATGAGCGGCGCGCCCGACGAGAAGATCTGTTGGTGCTTCGGCTACACCAGGGCCGACATCGAGGCGGATTACAGGAAAAACGGCAAATCGACGATAGCCGACAAAATCGCGGCGGAACTGCGCCGCGGAACGTGCCGCTGCGAAGAGACAAACCCGAAGGGCGGCTGATGCCTCGGCGACGTCCGCCGCGTCGCGGCGGAAGCGGCTAAAAAGGCTTAGAGTTGCACCTATACGGTATGCGTTCGCACAATCACGCCAGCCTTATACGGTGAAGTGCGGGCTGCACTGCATAATGCGCGTGACTGGAAAACGACGGGCAAAAGAAAAAAGCGCGGCAGCATACATCCACCATTCAAGCCGCACGCAAAAAAGAAGCCGCCATACAGGCGGCTTTTTTCATGCTTTTACGCCAGCTTCCGCAATTCCTCGACGACGCTTGCGACCATGCGCGTTATCGTTAGGTCGGGAACTCCGGCCACTATGTTGCCGCAGCAGTTAACGGGGATGAGGATGCGCGCGGCGGCGCTCTGCCCGACGGCCGCCGCCATAGCGGGAGTTATCTCGCCGAGCAGCGCGTCCGCTATGACGATCGCGACGGGGCCTATTATCACGTCGGCCGTGCGGCAGCAGACCTTGACGGAGTTCTCGCCCGTCGCGGCGCGGTCGGCACCGGCTTTGAGCATCGCGGATGCCGCCGTGCTGTTCGTGCCGACAGCGGTCACGTCCGCATCAGGAAACGCGCCCTTGACGGCCTGCACGACCTGCCGCCCGATGCCTCCGCCCTGTCCGTCTATAACGAGAATTTTCATAAAATCTTCACCTCTTGTAAAATCTCTCCGCTTTTCCGATACTATACCCAAACGTTCATAATTTCCGAAAAGGAGGGAAATCTATGCCTACAAGCCTGCGCGAGATCCCCGGCGTCGGCAAACGCATCGAAGAGCATCTGAAAAACATCGGGATAAGCTGCGTCGAAGACCTAGCGGAGCGCAGACCGGAGGAACTTTATGAGCTCGACTGCGCGTACAAAGGTTTCAAGGAAGACCCGTGCGCGCTGTACGTCTTCCGCCTCGCCGTATATTACGCAGAATCACCCGAACGCGACCCGGCCAAGCTCAAATGGTGGTACTGGAAGGATAAGCTATACCCTCCGCGCGATTGAGCGCTTTCCTAATACACGGCCTCCCGTGTGTAGGGAATTAGCTCCTTGGCGCGCGTCTTAAACGGGCCGTCTTCACCCTCTACTATCACCCAGCAGTCGGGCATATAGTCGCCGAGTATCTGGCGGCAGTTGCCGCAGGGCGGCATTATCTCGCCCTTCTCGCCGCCGTGCACGGCGACGATGCAGTCGAAATCCCGCGCGCCGTCCATGACCGCCGCGCCTATCGCTACAGGCTCGGCGCATGTGCCGTGTATCGAATAAACGTTGACGCCGCGGTAGATTTTTCCGTCCGCGCACCGAAGCGCGCAGCCGACGGTGTGGTGATAGCCTTCGCCGTCGTAGCAGGGCGCTATCGCGCCGCGGGCGATTTCTATAAGTTCGTAGTCCTCAGGTTCGAGCGCGCGCTTTTCCATAACGCGGCCTCCTTCGATTTCACAATTTCTTCTTTAAATATATCATATCGCGCAGCAGCACTCCGCGGTCGATTATCGGACGGCTGTAGTTTTTCGTGAAGAAATCGCGCTCGCGGCGATAGACTGAATATCCGCAGCTTTCGTAAAATCCGAGAGTATGCGGCGTTTCGCCGGTGCCGAGTATCAGCTCGGAAAAGCCGCGCTCTTTACAGCGTGATTCGAGAAATTCCATCATCGCGCTACCATATCCGCGGCGCTGGAACTCCGGCTCAACGGAAATATTTTTAAGCTCGGCCGTTCCGCCGCCTTCGTCGGTCACGACCGCGGCGCACACGACGCTCCCGCACGCACGCATGACGAAAAGCTGGCCGCGCGGCAGATAGCGCATGATCATAGCCTCTTCCTCGTCGCCCACAAGCAGCAGCTGGATATATTTTTCTTTGCCTTCTGAAATTTCCGTTATTTCCATGTCATTTGTCCGCACGGCGCAGAGTGAGCACGGTCAGCTCGGAAGGCACTCCGAGCCGCGTCAGGAATCCGTTCCATATCCCAGTGCCAGGCGATACGAAGAGCTTCATGCCGCCTACGTCGTACCATCCGTTTACATAGCCGCCGTTGTATTTCGCAATCACACGCGCGAGCCCCCAAACCATGCCGCCGTGCGCGTGGCCCGAGAGCTGCAAATCCGCGCCCGCCGCGGCGTTCGCGCGCGCGTTCCCCGGACGGTGGTCCATCACTATCACGAACGCGCCCTCGGGCGCTCCTCCAAGGGCCCTGCGCGCGTCGGGCGCGCCGGAGCCGTAGCGCGAAGAATATCCGTCCGGCAGCCCCGCGACCGTCAGCGCCGCTTCGCCGCGCCGTATCGCAGCGTTTTCATTGTCGAGCATCCTTATCCCCAATTCTTCAAACCGCGCCGTCCATTCGCGCCAGCCGAAATAATATTCGTGGTTGCCCGCAACGCCGAAAACTCCGTCGCGCGCGCGCAGCCCCGCGAGCGGCTCAACGTCGGCGCGCCGCGCCTCGACCGTGCCGTCGATGAAGTCGCCCGTTATCAGTATCAGGTCTGGATTCAATTCGCAGGCGCGGCGCACAAGCTCCGCGGCCCACGGTGCTTTGCGCGAGGCGCTTATGTGCAGGTCGCTGAGGTGGATTATCCGATAGCCGTCAAACTCCGGCGGAAGCTCCGCAAACGCCGCTTCTCGCTCGACTATGCGCGGCTGGCGCTGCGCCTCGTAAACGCCGTAAACTCCGACCGCGAACGACAGAGCGAGCATCAGAGCCGCCGCCGTCGGCGAAATGCCGGACGAGGAGAAAACTCCGTAATACATACCGCTGCCCGTGCGCCATGCGTTTGCGGCTCGCGCTACGCTCCGCAGCGCGAGCGACAGGTCGCGGCAGAGCGTCAGCGCGAATAGCACCGCGAGCGTGACGAAGGCGGCGGTGTAGCCCTCGATGACGAGCTTCGGCAATTCCGGCGAGAAGAAGTGTCCGCCAATGTGAGTGAAGAACTGCTGCTTGAAGGCCGTCGCGGCGATAAGCAGAGAGAGAGCCGCCTTCGCGGGCCAGGCGGCGCGCAGCGGCAGGACGAAGCGCAGAACTGTGTAAATCACCAAAACGAATGCAACTATCCTAAACATGAGGTCAAGTATAGATGTTGGAGCCGCTCCAGGTCAACAGCGCGCGGCTCTGGTAAAATAGGCGCAGACCCGCGACGAAAGGACGGACGGACTTGAAAGCGAATTTTACGAAAAAACTGCTCGCGGCGCTGCTGCTCGCGCTGCTCGCCGCGCTTCCGGCGGCCGCCGCGGAAAAGCGGTTCCACATACTGATGATAAACGACCCGCACAGCTATATACTGCCATACCGCGAGGCCGTGACGAACGAAGAGGGACGGCAGTCCGTCGTTTACACGGGCGGCATGGCGCGCGCGCTCGAACTGGTGCGCGAGGAGCGCGCGAAAATCGAGGCCGGGTCGGGCGCTCCGGTCTTCCTCTTTGAAGCGGGCGACGTGATGCTCGGCCTCAAGGGCGCTCTGACGGCCGGCGAAGCGGAGTACGGCGCGCTCGCGCTGCTCGGCTTCGACGCGGGAGTGCTCGGCAACCACGACTTTGACGGCGGCGTGAAGACGCTTGCGAAGCTCGGGCCAAAGCTGAAATTCCCAGTCCTCGCCTCGAACATAGAATTTGAGGACGAGCAGGCCGTCGGGCGCTGGTTCGCAAAGAGCGCGATAATCGAGCGCGGCGGAGTGAAGCTCGGAGTATTCGGCCTCGTGACGCCGGAGCTCAAGTCGGTGGTGAGCTTCCCCGAGGGCTTCGATGTTGACGCGGATCTCGCCGCGGTCGCGGAAAGATACGTCCGCGAGCTGCGCGCTGCGGGCGCCGACGCAGTCGTCGCAATAAATCACATCGGCCTGCCGTTCGACAAAAAGCTCGCCGCCGAGGCGCGCGGCGTCGACGTGATAGTAGGCGGACACACGCACGACGCTGTGGGGGAAAAGATAATCATAGACAACGGCGCAAATTCGACGCTGGTCGGACAGGCGGGGCTCGACGGGCGGTACGCGGGGCGCTTCGACGTGACTGTGGACGACGGCGGCCTCGTCTCGGAAAAGTCGTCGTGGACGCTGCTGCGCGTGACGCCCGAGACGCGCGGCGTGCCCGAGGTCGAGGCGATGGGCCGCGCGGCGCAGCGTGAAATCGCCGCTGCGCTGAAAATCGGCAACCCGGTTATGGGGCTGACGCGCGCCGTGGACTGCACGCGGACGGCGGCGCGCACGCGCGAGAACGAATTCGGCAGCCTCGCGGCCGAAGCCTTCCGCTGGCGCGCAGATGCAAGGATAGGCATGATAAACGGCGGCTCGCTGCGCATCGGCCGCGTCGTGCCGCCGGGGCCTTTTTCGTCCACAGATATGCTCGACCTGATACCATACGGCGACAATCTCCGCCGCCTGCTGATGACCGGCGCGCAGATACGCGAGCAGCTTGAGATTTCGGCCTCTTCTCTCGTCGCGCCCGGCGAAGATTACGACTACATGAGGCGGACGCACTCCGGCGAGTTCCTGCACGTCGCGGGGCTGCGCTTCGAGATAGACATGGACGGAGAGCCGGCGGAGGTCGTGAACCGCCGCATGACGCGCGCCGGAAGCCGCGTCAGAAACGTGACTGTCGAAAGCGCGCGCGGATGGGAGCCGCTCGACGACGGAGCGGTCTACTCCGTCGCGGCTTCAAGCTTCCTCTGCCGCGAGTTTGGTTACATAAAAAATGAAGGGACGCCGTACAGCGTGACAGAGGCCTTCGACGCCTACTGCGGCGAGGCGCTTGGGCGGCGCTTCAGCCCTGAGAAGGACGGGCGCATAAAGATAACGGGCGGCGCGGAGTGACGGAGACGGCGCGAAAACGCCGCGCCGCGTCTTCTATGCGCGCGCCGCAAACCCTACCAGAAAGACATACTTTTATCGTTTGCTATTCATATAGTATAATCCGTCCTATTGACGGACTTTCGAGGTAAGGGAACTCGAAGTAAGAAGTTTCTCCCCGGCGGGAGGTGATGCCGTGCCGCACGACATGGAGCGAACCTCTCGGAAACGCCGCAGTAAATGGCGGCACCTGAAAAGGCGAGAGGGACGTAACTTCGCGAGCTCACTACTCCGATACGTCCCTCTGTTTAGCCTGCTGTTGAAAATACTTGAGTTGGCGCTCAAGTATTTCCGGTAGTCTAACTACCCGAGAGTATTTTAGCAGTGCCGCGTCTCCACCGTCAAGGAGACGCGGTTTCCGTTTATCCACGCCTCTCTCCGCAGTACTCCGCCGCGACGCAGACGCGCTCCCGCCCGAAGGCCTCGAAGCGGCGCAGAATTACCGGGACGCCGAAGGCGGCGCGGAGGTTTTCCTCCGTTACGATTTCGCTGGACGCGCCGAAGAGAGCCGAGCCGTCCGGCATGACGAGAATGGATTTGCACGACAGCTCAAGCGCGTGCTCCGGGTAATGCGTGCTGAAGAGCGCGCTCATTCCGCGCTCGCGGCAGAGCGATGCGACGGTACCGAGCAGCCGCGCCTGGTTGCGAAAGTCGAGGTTCGACTCCGGTTCGTCGAGGATGAGCAGTTCGGGCTCGGATGCGAGAGCGCGCGCAAGGACGACGAGCTGATATTCGCCGCCGCTGATGCGGCTGCAAAGCCTTTCTGCAAGATGCGGAATCCCCGCTAGCTCCAGCGCCTCGCGCGCCTTCCGCTCGTCCTCCGCGGAGGGCGAGGCGAAGGCTCCCATGCAGGGCATACGCCCGAGCAGCACCATCTCCATAACCGTGTAGACGAAGGCCGAAGGCCGCGCCTGCGGCACGTAGCCGACGCGGCGGCGGAACTCGCGAGGCGGAAGCGCGCGCACGTCGGCGCCGTCGAGGTACGTCGCCCCATCGCTCCACGCGCGGAGCCCGGCGGCGCAGCGGATGAGGGTCGTCTTGCCTGCGCCGTTCGCGCCGAGTATCGAGAGCCGCTCGCC
>DVKA01000040.1 GCA_018716365.1 Candidatus Caccocola faecipullorum | reverse complement strand
AGCGTTTCGTTCATTATCGACGAGTAGTCGAGCGCGGTGCGGAAGTCGAGCCCCTTGTCCATGCCCCAGCTGACGCTTTCGGCGAGCAGCGAGTAGTAGGGCACCATCATGCCGGTGACTGGGCCGAGTATCTCAAGCTCACGCTCGCTCTTCACGCGCACGAGCGTGCCTATCTGCGACATGAGCTCCGCGAGCGTTTCGTCTTCGCCGTAGAAGAGCAGAGGCCCGGTGCGCCGCGCCGCGAAGGGCATCGGTATCGCGCGCGCCGCGCTTTTCGCCGGAGCGTAGAGCGCGAGCGAATCGGCGAGCTTCGCGCCGCCCGTTATGTGCATGACGCGCTGGTCCGCGCGGAAGCGCAGCGCGCGCACGACCTCCTCGTGCTGCTGCGGCAGCACACATATAAAGACTACGTCAGAGCCGTCGACGACGGCCTGATTCGACTCGTGTATGAAAATTCTTTCTGGGAAGAGTTTTTTCAGCGCGTCGGCCTTTTCGCGGTTCTTGTGCACCGTCAGGTTGATTTTACCGGAGAACTCAGGCGACGAGCAGAAGCCGCGCACCATGGCGGAGGCTATGCCGCCGGTACCGATGAAGCCCAATGTCAAATCTATCATAACAACACCGCCGTTTCATAAATTTACGGCGATTATACAACAAGCGGCGGGCGCGCAGAATAGGCGGGGCAAAGCCGGATGTTTCCCCGTTTCTGCCGGACGCGCATACGAAAAAGGCGCGCCGCCTGGGCGCGCCTCTGTGTAGGTGGAACGAAGGAAGGTAAATATCTTATTTTGCGAAGGCTTTCTTGATGCCTTCGACGGCTTTGTCGATCTGCTCGTAGGTGATGACGATCGGCGGCGCGAAGCGGATGGTGCGTTCGTGCGTCTCTTTCGCAAGGACGCCGTTCGCAATGAGCTTCTTGACGTAAGGCGCGGCGTTGACTGTGAATTCGACGCCGATGAGGAGCCCCGAACCGCGGACTTCGATTATCTCCGGGTTGTCTATCTCGCGCAGCTTCTGCATAAAGTAGTTGCCCTTCTCTTCGGCCTGCTTCGGATAGTTGTCGCGCACAAGGATTTCCATGGCCTTGATGGAGACGGCGCAGGCGAGCGGGTTGCCGCCGAATGTCGAGCCGTGCGTTCCGGGCGTGTAGACGCCGAGGATGTCCTTGTTCGCCGCGACCGCAGAGATGGGCATTACGCCGCCGCCGAGGGCCTTGCCGAGGATGTACATATCGGGGACAACTTCCTCGAACTCGCAGGCGAACATACGGCCCGTGCGCGCGAAGCCGGTCTGGACTTCGTCGGCGATGAAGAGGATGTTGTGCTTCGTGCATATCTCGCGGACTTCCTTGAGGTAGCCCTTCGGCGGAACGATTATTCCGGCTTCGCCCTGTATCGGCTCGGCGAGGAATGCGACGGTGTTCGGCGTGATGGCCTCTTCAAGCGCCTTCGCGTCGCCGTATTTAATAATTTTGAATCCGGGGCAGTACGGGCCGTAGTTGATACGCGCGTCGGGGTCGGTCGAGAAGCTGATGATGGCGATCGTGCGTCCGTGGAAATTGTTCTCGCAGACTATTATCTCCTGCTTGCCGTTCTCTACGCCCTTCACCTCGACGCCCCAGCGGCGCGCGGTCTTGAGCGCCGTTTCGACGGCCTCGGCTCCGGTGTTCATCGGGAGGATCATTTCCTTGCCGGTCATCTTGCAGAGCTTCTCATAGAATTCGCAGAGCACAGAGTTGTGGAAGGCGCGCGAAGTAAGCGTGACCTTGTCGAGCTGCTGCTTCGCCGCTTCGACTATCTCAGGATGACGGTGTCCGAAGTTCAGCGCCGAGTAGGCGGAGAGCATATCAAAATATTCGCGCCCCTCAGGGTCGCGGACCATTACGCCTTCGCCTTCAACGATGACGACGTCCTTCGGATGATAGTTATGTGCGCCGAGTTCGTTTGTCTTGTCGATGATCTGCTGAGTGCTGAGCATTATGTCGTCCTCCTCATATTTATGTTGTTTTGAACTTTGTAGCCATTGATGTTTATTTTTATTGCTGCTGGGATTACTCTACCATTAAATTAAGATTTTGAAAAGGGGCAAAATCATCGGAGCGAACGCCCAATTAAACGACGGTACGCACATTCTGACAAAAGGCAAACAAAGAAACAAAATTGTTATATAAGTTCATAAAATTATGCGCGGCGCGCACGAAAAAACGCGGAGGAGCGTCTTCTCCCCCGCGTCTTCCAGCGTAAATCCGCCGCTTTAATACAACTCTTCGTATATCTTCAGCACGCGCGCTTCGTCGAGCGGGACGAAGTTGTTGTTCATAAGGCGCTGCTGCGTCGTCATGACGGCCTCGGTGAAGCGCGGCAGGTCTTCGGGCTTCACGCCATAGGCGTGCAGCGGCTTCTTCGGCAGTATTGTGTCGAGGAGTTTCTCAAGTTCGTCCCACGCGCGCGATTTTTCGCATGAAAGCAGCGCGGCGATGAAGTCCATCATTTTCGAGATTTCTCCGTCTGTTTTGATTTCGAGATAATTTTTCATGACGCCGGTGAATACGGCGTAGTTGCTTTCGCCGTGCGGGACGTGGTAAGCGCCGCCGAGCGGGTACGAGAGGGCGTGGACTGCGGCGCAGCCGGCGGTGCCGAAGGCTATGCCCGCGTAGTTCGAGGCGAGCAGGAAGTCGCCGAGCAGCGGGATGCGCGCTTCGCGCCCCTCGCGTGCTATCGTTTCGTAATGTCTTATTATCATCTCCGCGGCCTTGTAGGAGAGCAGCTTGGAAAATTCCGTCGCCTTCGGCGAGAGCGCGGACTCGACGGCGTGGACGAGCGCGTCTATCGAGCTGGCGGCGAACACTTCAAAGGGCAGGCCGTGCAGCAGTTCTGGGATGAGCGCGCACTGGTCGGCGAAGAGCGCGGGGGCGACGAGCCCCATCTTCGTGCCGAGGCGCGTTCGGTTGATTATCGAGATGTTCGTCACCTCGCTTCCGGTGCCGCAGGTCGTCGGCGCTATGACGAGGCCGCAGCTCCGTTTAATCGCCGGCGCGGCGGCGTATAGTTCGTCCGTCGTGCGTCCGCCTGATACGGCGACGGCTTTCGCAATGTCTATTATAGAGCCGCCGCCCGCCGCGACGAGGCGTTTGTAGCCGAGTTTCGAGGCCGCGGCGATTATTTCGTCGGTCATCACGTCGGTCGGCTCGCCGCTGCCGAAATCTTCCCAGAAGAGCGTTTTGACGGGCAGGCCGAGCGGCGCGAAGTGCGCCTCGTATATGGGCCTTATCGTGAAGAGCAGGTCGTCCGCGCCGAGCGCGAACCCGCGCGCGAATTCCGCGCAGGTTTCAAATTTATGTATCTCCGTATTCAGCATTATCTCTCTCATGAAATCAGCACCTCCGTCGTGAGCTTACGACAATTATAATACGCGGCGGCGCTGACGGCGCGCAGCGGTCTTGACACGGGCGGCGCGCGCCGTGTAAAATCTCTTCGTGTTTTGCGGCGCTCGGCCGACATTCGGGGAACGGAGGAAACGTCATGGCTTTTACGAACTTTACGATGATAATGTGCATGATGATGCGCGGCTGCGGCGGCTCCTCTCCTGAATTGACCGGCGCTTAGAATTCGCGTCGTCGATTAGGGGACCGGATCCGCTGATGCGGGTCCGGTCTTTTTTTATTTTTTATTTTCACGCGCTTACGGAGGAGTGATGGGAAGGAAGGGAATTCTGCGCTTCGCGCGGCGTCTGCGGCAAAGGGGCGGCCTTCGGGCCATTGGTAAAATTTTGACGGAGGTATGACGAATGAAAAAACTTGTTTCTGTTTTCTGCGCTTTGCTCTTTTTCGCTTCGGCGGCACAGGCCGCCGAGAAGATTGTCCTCGGCGTGACGCCGTTCCCGGCGCACGAGATCGCCGCCGTCGCGGCGGAGGTCCTTGAGAAACAGGGCTACGAAGTTGAAATCAAAGAATTCACCGACTTTATCCAGCCGAACCTCGCGCTCGAAGACGGCAGCCTCGACGCGAATTTCTTCCAGCATATCCCCTTCCTCGAAAATATGAGGAGCGAGAAGAATCTCGACATCGTAGCTCTCACGAAGGTGCACCTCCTGCCCATCGGCATCTATTCGCATAAGATCAAGTCGATAGCTGAGGTCGAAGACCGCGCCGTCGTCGCAGTGCCGAACGACCCGACGAACGGCTTCCGCGCCTACAAGCTTCTCGAACGCGAAGGGCTGCTGAAGATGAAGGACGGAGTGAACCTCACCGCGCGCGACATTCTTGAGAACCCGAAGAACCTCAAGATAATCGAGCTCGAAGCGCCGCAGCTTCCGCGCACGCTCAGCGACACTACGATCTCCGTCATAAACATGAACTTCGCGGTGGACGCGGGGCTCGACCCGTCGAAGGACGCGCTCGCCCTTGAGGACAAGGATTCTCCCTACGCCGTCGTGCTCGCCTGCCGCGGCGAGGACAAGGACAAGCCGCAGATAAAGGCTCTCGCCGCCGCTCTGAACTCGCCCGAGGTGAAGAAGTTCATCACCGAGGAGCTCGCGAGCAAGGGCGTGCTCCCCGCCTTCTAAACGAGCCGGGCGTGAGTTTTCGCGGCCTTCCGCTGCTTTTTCCGAGCGCGGGAGGCCGCTCTTTTTTGCTATAATTTCACAGTACAGCTGAAATTTACGGAAGGAGCGCGCGCGATGTCTTTGAATTTTTCTTTTTTCGGCGAACCGCTGATTACCAAAGACGGCGAAGCCGTGTCGCTTCCTTTCAAGAAGGCGGAGGCGCTGCTCTTTTTCCTCGCCGTCGAGGGCGGCGCGCCGAAGGAAAAAATCGCCTTTCTTCTGTGGGGCGACAAGAATGAAAAACAGGCGGCGGGCAGCCTGCGCAACGCGCTCTGCCTGCTCCGCAGGAATTTCCCCGAAAATATTGCAGCGAATAAAAAGGAAATACGTCTCTCCGGCTTCACGCGCGACGCCGACGTTATAGACAAAATAGCTTCGCGCACGGAGCCGCTGCCCGAGGCTATTTTCAGCGAGCCGCTGAGCGGCCTCGATATGCTGGACAGGCCGGAGTTCGCCGAGTGGCTCGGCGAAACGCGCGCGCGGCTGCGCGAAAAGACCGTCTCGGCGCTGCGCGACCGCATCACGGCCTGCTACGACGCGCGCGACATGGACGGCGCGGCGGAGTCGCTGTCGGCGCTGCTTTTCTTCGAGCCTTACGAGGAAGAGTCGGTGCTGGAACTTATGGAAATTTACCGCGACGAGGGCGCGCCGTCGAAGGCCGTAGCGGCCTACAACACCTACCGCGAAAAGCTGCGCGCCGACCTCGGCATAGAGCCGAGCGAGCGCGCGAAGGACTTTCTATTCACCATCGGCAAGCCCTTCGAGGCTGCGAAGACGCCCGGAGAATTCTTCTTCGGACGCGAGGGCGAGATAAAGAAAATTCTGGAACTCGCGCAGAGCGGCGGCGGCCTCGACGTGATTTTCATACACGGCGAGGGCGGCGTCGGGAAAACCGCGCTGGTCGAGCAGGCGCTGCGTTCCGCCTTCGGCGGCGCGGGCGTTTTCCGCGCCTCGCCTCTCTCGGTCGGAGAAAAATTCCCATATTCGTCGTGGGACGGCATAGCGTCGGCTATGGGCGCGCTCTGCGCGGAACGAGGCACGGAGCCGTCGCCGGCGGAACGCGCGATGCTGTCATCCGTATTCTACGGCTTCATGGGCGGGCAGAACCCGCTGAGCGCCGCCTTCTCGCCGGAGCGCTCGCCGCTGACCGTCGGGCGCGCGCTGGCCTCGCTCGCGCGCCAGCTCTGCGACCGCGGCAGGCCCGTATTCATCTTCGAAGACCTTCACTGGTTCGACGAGAAATCTTTCGACACGCTGCGCGTATTCCTCTCGGAGCTGAAAATACCGGCCGTGATATTCATGACCGCGCGCCCGGAGAGCGCCGCGGCTGCGGAAGGTATGCTGCGCAACATAAAACCGCAGCTGCGGCTGCGCACGCTTGAAATATCGCTCGCGCCGTTCCGCGGGCCGGAAATCATACAATACTGCCGCTCTTTCCTTTCAGACAAGGTGATCAACTGCCGCGGCGAGGAATATTTCATCCGCGAGAGCGAAGGGATGCCGCTGCTGCTCGCGGAGATGATGCGGATTCTGATGGAAAACGAAAACGCCGACTGCCGCGACGGCCTCAAGGGGCTCATAATGAGCCGGCTTGAAGGGATGTCGGAGAGCGAACGGGCGCTGATACTCACGCTGTCGGCCTTCGGCGGCGGCGCGCAGCCGGAGGAGCTGGCGGCTGTGCTGGGCGAAGAGCCCGAAGCTACGGAAAAGACGCTCGACGCGCTGCTCCAGAAAAAAATGATACGCGAGACCAGCGACGGCGGACACGCGGCGATAGACTTCCTGCATGCCAACGTGCGCGAATGTCTGTACGACTCTATGCCGGCCTTCCGCAGAAAACAGCTCCACGCAAAAATAGCGGCCGTCCTGTCAAAAGGCTGGTCGCCGCACGTATGGAACCCGGCGCTCAGCGCGAAACTCTGCCACCATTACACGGCGGCGGGGCTGAATATGCAGGTGCTGCGGCAGAACGTCTCCGAAATGCTCTTCCACATCAACCTGAACCATATACTCTTCCCAATGATAGAGGACGGCGTGCTTCTCCGCTGCTCCGTACCGTACAGCAGCCGCGAGGAGACCGAGGAGAAATTTGAACGGATGCGCCGGACGATCGGCGGGCTGCGCGCCTCGGCGCCGGAGAGCGAAAAGGAGCTGACGGCGCTCGAAGCAGCATATTTCGAGCTGTACGGCGGCTATCTCATAAACTGGGGCGAATACGACAAGGGAATGACTCTTCTGTCCGGCGCGCTGAAAATTTCCGAAGAAAACTCCGTCGGCGAAACCTACATACACGCGCTTGAAGATATAGCGCACTTCTATCTCCAGACCGACGAAGGCGAAAAGCTGCGCGCGACCGGTGAAAAACTGCTTTCGTTATCGCGCGAGCTGGGCAAGGAAAACCACGCGGGGCTCGCGCTGCGCTTCCTCGGTATGGCGAAGCAGATCGAAGGGGACTTCGACGGCGCGGAGAAGATATTCATGCGCTCCGTCAAAGTCTTTGAAAATCTCGCGCTCACGGGACGCTACTATACGCTCAACATGCTGGCGCCGAAATGCTACATAGGCGAGATGCGCCAGCGGCGCGGCGAAGCCGCGGAGGCTCTGCGCTGCTTCGAGGAATGCGTGACGATATGCGAGAAACGCGGCCTTTTCTGGGGACGCAGCCACTTCCACGCGCACGCCGCGGACGCCGCGTTCGACATTGGCGACCGCGCGCTCTTCGAAGCGCACGTGCGCAAAGGCGCGGAGCTCTTTGAAAGCTCCAAGGGCGGACACTGCACCTCGCTGCTGTACAGCTTGAAGGCGATATGCGACGCGGAGAAAGGCGACGCGGCCGCCGCGCTCGACTCGCTCAAAAAAGCCGACTTCCTCTCCGCGATAGGCAAGAAAAGCTGGCACGCCGCGCAGTACATGGCTAAGGCATGGACCGCCGCCGCAGTAGAAGAAGGCCGCCTCGACGGCGCGGTCTTCGACGGAACGCTCGAAGGCCCAGCCGCGCGCTACGCCGAAGAGGCCGCGCGCGCCTACCGGGAAATCGGCGCGGAGGGACGCGCGGAATTCATCGAGAAAAAATTCTTAAAAGGCTGAAAGACCGCGGCGCGTGCGAAAGCGAGGACGCCGCGAAATTTTTGCAAAACCGCCGGCAAAACGCTCCGCCCCATTAAATTATCTTTGCAATATCAGGTCATAAAGGCTACAATAATGATACGGACATTAAATTAAAAACATCAGGAGGAGATTCCAATGGATGTAAAGAGTAAAGCCTACCAGGAACTTCTGAAAAAGCGCCCGCTCAACGTGCAGGCGCGCTTTGCGAACGAAGAGATGGGGCTCGTCAGCGGACGCGACATCGCGGCGGCGGCTAAGAAGTGCGACTCCATCGTGCTCGCGGCCAACGCGCGCCATCCGCTCGTCGTGAAGGGCGTGCTCCGCGCGGCGAAGAAGAAAAACGCCGCCGTGCTCATCGAGCTCGCGAAGTCGGAGTCGACCTACTGCGGTTCGACCTACGACAACCTCGCCGACTACGCGCTGAAGTACTCTGCGGAGCTCGGACACGGAGCCGTCTTCGGACTTCACGTAGACCACTACGCGATAAAGAGCGAAGCGGACGTTCTCAAGGGAGTAGGCCACCTCACGAAGATACTGAACAGCGGCTTCACCTCCGTCGCAATCGACGCCTCGCACCTCGAAGACTACGACAACTTCGCCGCGACGCGCGCGCTTGCGGGCTGGCTGCCGCCCGAACTCGGCCTTGAAGTCGAAGTCGGCGAGATAAAAGGCCCCGGCGAGCTCTCGACCGTCGAAGAGGCGACCTATTACATCGGCGGCCTCAACGCTTGGCAGATCTTCCCAGACTACCTCGCCATCTCCAACGGAAGCCTCCACGGCACCTACGACCCGGCGGTCGGACAGATGGAGGGCATCGACCTCACGCGCACGAAG
>DVKA01000039.1 GCA_018716365.1 Candidatus Caccocola faecipullorum | reverse complement strand
ATACTCGGCTACATTTTCTACGGGCGCTTTATGGCGAAGGTCTACAACCTCGACAACCATAACGTCACGCCCGCGGAGCGTCTCAACGACGGCATGGACTACTGTCCGACGCACCCCGCCGTCGTGCTCGGCCACCACTTCTCGTCCATCGCGGGCGCGGGGCCGATTGTCGGGCCTATAACCGCCGCCTCGATGTTCGGATGGCTGCCTACCATTATATGGTGCATATTCGGCTCCATATTCCTCGGCGGTCCGCATGACTTCGGTGCGGTAATGGCCTCGATGCGTCACGACGGTAAGTCTATCGGAGAGGTCATCGACCACTGGATAGGGCACAAGGCGAAAAAACTCTTCCTTATATTTACAATACTTTCGCTCTTCCTCGTCGTCGCGGTCTTCACCGTGCTTACGACTGCGACCTTCGTGCTCGACCCCGTCGTTGCATTTGTAAGCTGCATGTACATCGTGCTCGCGGTCGTATCCGGCCTTCTTATCTATCGTTTCAACATGAACCTGAAACTCGTCACGATCGTAATGCTCGCGATAATAGCCTTCTGCTCCATCAAGGGCGGCGACTGGCCTATAGTAGCCAAAATATTCACGCACACCTCAGACTGGTGGAACTTCTTCATAGCGATATATATCCTCTTCGCATCCGTCCTCCCCGTCTGGTTGCTTCTCCAGCCGCGCGACTACCTCGCCTCGTACTTCCTCTACTTCGCGGCCGCGATAGGCGCGATAGGAATGATATTCGGCGGCTCGATGGACAGCGGCGCGGTGCCGATGTTCGCGCCCGAGATGAACTGGTTCGGCCTCACGAAGGCCGACATGTGGCCGATGCTCTTTGTCATCGTAGCATGCGGCGCTATATCGGGCTTCCATTCGCTCGTCGGTTCCGGCACGACCTCGAAGCAGCTCTCCCATGAGCGCGACGCGCTGCCCGTCGGTTACGCCGCGATGCTCCTTGAAGGGCTTGTCGCCGTCATAGCGCTCGGCACTATGATGGTTGCGGGCGGCATACAGAAGGGCGGCCCCGTCGGCACCTTCGCCGCGGGCTTCGGACAGTTCTGCACGATAATCGGCATCGACCCGGTGCTCGGAACGCGCCTCGGAGCGATAGCGGTCAACACATTCCTGCTCACATCGCTCGATACCGCGACGCGCCTCGCCCGCTATCAGATACAGGAAATAACTAACTACAAGATCAACAAGTACCTTGCTACTATAATCGCAGTCGCAGTCGCGCTCGTCCTCGTTTACGTCAAGGCCAAGGGACCCGACGGAAACCCGATACCCGCGTGGCAGGTCATCTGGCCCGTATTCGGCGCGTCGAACCAGCTCGTCGCGGCGCTCGCCATCCTCGGCATCGCGATGTGGATAATCCGCGGCCTCAAGAAAAAAGCGACCTTCCTGCTCATCCCGTTCTGGTTCATGCTCGTCACCAGCATGGCCGGCATCGTGATAGAGATCAAGGCGACGCTCATGAGCGGACACCCGAACTACATACTCGCCGTCATAAGCGCGCTGCTCCTCGTCCTCGCGCTGATGATGACGAAAGAAGGATTCGCCGCCCTCAACCGTGAAAAGCGCGGAGAGTTCATAGAGCAGTAGCGGACTGCGCGAAAACGCAGAAAATAGTAAACGAAAGGAGCCGCCAAGCGCGGCTCTTTTTTATTGCGTTTTAATATTCGAGTGTTATCTTTAAAAGGTATGCGGTGGAGCGCTGGCAACTCTCCCGGCTTTTCCGCGTTTCGAGAAATTTTTATATTTATGGAGGGGTTTTTATATGTGGGCTGTATATGCGTTGTGTTCCGCGTTTTTTGCGGCGCTCACCTCGATACTCGCGAAGGTCGGCATCGAAGGCGTGAACTCGAATTTGGCGACTGCGGTGCGCACCGGCGTCGTGCTCGTCATGGCGTGGCTAGTAGTCTTTGCGACGGGAACGGCGGACGGCCTCTGGAGCATCGGGAAAAAGAGCTGGCTCTTCCTCGTCCTCTCAGGCCTCGCTACCGGAGCGTCGTGGCTTTTTTACTTCAAGGCGCTCCAGATAGGCGAGGCCTCGAAGGTCATTCCTGTGGACAAATTCAGCGTCGTCCTCGGCATCCTGATGGCCTTCATTTTCCTCCACGAAGCGGTCACCGCGAAGACGCTCATAGGCGGCGCGCTGATAGCGATAGGGACTTTTGTGCTGATTCTGTAAAATCCTGCTGCTAAGAGGACGTTTAAAGTGGCTATTTCCATTTTGGAAATAACCACTTTTATATATTGACATTCATCTATATGACTTCTATAATCACGCATAGATAATCATCTATGTGAGGTGGGTTCTCATGAACGCTATCGACGCCGCCCTCATATGCAGGGCGCTGAGCGACAGCAACAGGCTGCTTATTGTCCAGATGCTTTCCGACGGCGAGAAGTGCGCATGCAAATTGCTCGAACGCTTTGAAATCACCCAGCCGACGCTCTCGCACCATATGAAGATACTGTGCGAGTGCGGGCTGGTGAAGGCGCGGCGCGAGGGCAAGTGGCAGCATTATTCGGTCGATGCGGAGAGGCTGCGTGAATTTACGCTGTTTATGGAGACGCTTATGCCGCGTGGCACGAACGGAGGATGCTGCCGTTGATTTGGGATTTCATCCAGAATCAGGCGCTCGGCATGAAATGGCTGAACGTGCTCGTCACGCGCGCCCTCGGCTCGGCGGGCGTGGATGTTTCGTCGCGTTGGGGCGGAAGCCTGAATTTCTTCATCTACGACGTAATCAAGATAACTATTCTGCTCTGCACGCTGATTTTCGTAATTTCGTACATTCAGAGCTATTTCCCGCCGGAGCGCAGCCGCAGGATAATGGGGCGCTTTCACGGAATATGGGCCAACTGCGCGGCGGCTCTGCTCGGCACGGTCACGCCTTTCTGCTCGTGCTCGTCGATTCCGCTTTTCATTGGCTTTACGAGCGCGGGGCTTCCGCTCGGCGTCACCTTTTCTTTTTTGATTTCGTCTCCGATGGTGGATCTGGGCAGCCTCGTCATACTGACCGGCATTTTCGGCGCGCGTGTCGCGGCGGTGTATGTCGCGCTCGGCCTCGTCATCGCGGTGGCGGGCGGCGCGCTTATAGAAAAAATGCGGATGGACGGATATGTCGAAGATTTCATTCGTCAGGTGAGAGGAGCGGAAGCCGAAGCGGCGGAGCCGTCCGCCCGCGAGCGTCTGATTTTCGCCAAGGGGCAGACTGTTTTCACCTTTCGCAAGGTGTTTCCCTATATCCTTCTCGGCGTCGGAATTGGGGCGTTCATCCACAACTGGCTGCCGCAGAGCTGGATTGAAGGCGTTCTCGGCGGTGGCAACCCGTTCGGCGTGGTGCTAGCGACTCTCGTCGGCGTTCCGATGTACGGCGATATTTTCGGGACTATTCCGGTGGCAGAGGCTCTACTCTATAAGGGGGCGCGGCTCGGCACGGTGCTGAGCTTCATGATGGCGGTGACGACGCTTTCCCTGCCGTCGCTCGTCATGTTGCGCAAGGCGATAAAGCCGCGGCTTTTGTGGACGTTCGTCGCCGTATGCACTATGGGCATAATAATCGTCGGTTATGCGTTCAACGCGCTACAATCTCTTTTTATAATGTGACGAAAGGGGTACTGAAATGGGATTATTCAGCCGCAGGAATGATAAAGACTGCGAAGAAACAAAATGCGGCATCCGCGCCGAAAGCTCCGGCGCGCCGGTGAAGGTGCTGGGGGCGGGATGTCCTAGATGCCGCGAGCTTGACGCGGCCGTGCGCTCCGTGCTCGAAGAGCTTGGATCGGAAGCCGTTGTGGAGCACGTGACGGATTTTCCGAGCATCGCAGCCTACGGCGTCATGTCTACGCCTGCGCTCGTTATAAACGGAAAGGCTGTTGTGTGCGGGCGTGTGCCAGACAGGAGCGAATTGAGGAAAATTCTTTCGGATTTAAGCGTGTAGCTTTCATACGCGCGCGAAGCATATAAAAGCGGCGGGGCGTGATCGTCTCCGCCGCTTTATGTGTTACATGAACCGCGTCAGCCCATACAGCAGTTTTAGGCCGTAGAAGATTATCACGGCGCCGCATACCGCGTTTATCGCGCGCAGGAGCTTCGGGCCGATTCTGTCGCTGAAGAGCGAGACTGCGAGCGAAAGCCCCGTGAACCACGAGATGGAGGCGCAGACGACGCCCGCGATGAAGGCGGAGGATTGTCCGGGCGGCAGCGTCACGTAAAAGGCGCCGAGCATCATCGTGCCGTCGATGAGCGCCTGCGGGTTGAACCACGTCACGACGCAGGCGGAAAGCGCCGTCTTGCCCAGCGGCATGGCGCCGCGTTTTTCTCCCAGCTCGCGCGCCTTTTCGCGCAGCAGGCCGAGGCCGATTTTTATTACCACCACGCCGCCGGCTCCCAAGATGAACATCTGGAGCTTTTCATATTTCTGTATCGCCGCGCCGACACCGAAGAAGCAGAAGAGCGCGAGCGTCACGTCGAAGAATATGACGATGAGCGCAGTGAGCAGCGCGCGCCGCCTGCTCTGCGTCATAGCCGAATTTATCACGAAAAGGTTCTGCACTCCTATCGGAGCGACGTAAGCGAGGCCGAGCGTCAGTCCCTGAAGGAAATAGTACAAAATTCCGCCTCCCCAAGATTTATATGCGCTGATTATATCACGGCGCTTTTTCTCCCATTTACGTAAGCGTAACAAACTGTAAACGCAGCCGTAACTCAAAAATGGTTTCATAGTATCGTCCGAAGAACGGACGTTGTTGTGAACAAATTTTTGAGGAGGATTTTCATGGGTATTTGGAGTCGTTTGGGTAAGGGAATGCTCGCCGTCGCAGCGGCCGCCACTGTTTTCGCTGGCGCGGCTTTCGCGGCCGAGAAGAAGGAGCTGACTGTTTACACGGCTCTTGAGAACGAGCAGATCAACAAGTATCTCGCATCCTTCCGCGAGAAATATCCCGACATTGAGATAAAGATAGTCCGCGACTCGACCGGCATCGTCACGGCGAAGCTTCTCGCCGAGGGCGAAAAGACGCCCGCCGACGTCGTCTGGGGGACGGCGGCTTCGAGCCTTCTTGTGCTTGAGGACCGCGGCATGATAGAGCCTTACGCGCCGAAGGGGCTTGAGCGCGTGGAGCCGATGCTTCGCGACAGCGCGAACCCGCCTGCGTGGGTCGGCATAGACGCATGGGAGACGGCGATCGTCTACAACACCGCCGAAGCCAAGGCGAAGGGCCTGCCGCCCATCAAATCCTATCAGGACCTTCTGCGCCCCGAGTTCAAGGGCCAGATAGTCATGAGCAATCCGAACTCTTCGGGCACGGGCTTCCTCGCCGTGACGGGCCTCATCCACCTCATGGGCGAGGAAGAGGCCTTCAAGTACATGGACCAGCTTCACAACAACATCGCTATGTACACGCACTCCGGCTCGGCCCCCGCTAAGAAGGCCGCAGCGGGCGAGTTCGCCGTCGGAATCTCCTACGGCTACGCGGGCATGAACCAGAAGAAGAAGGGCGCGCCCGTCGAAGTAATCTTCCCCGAAGAGGGCAGCGGCTGGGACGTCGAGGCGAACGCTCTTATAAAGAAGGCCAACATCAAGCCCGAGGCGAAGCTCTTCCTCGACTGGGCGATTTCCGACGAGGCCATCAACGCGCTGAAGGACGATTACGCGATAACGGCGGTCAGGGTGCGCGAGGGAATCCCCGAAGGCTACGCCAAAGACCCGCTTTCGCAGCTCGTCAAGAACAACGACCTGAAATGGTCGGCGCTCAACCGCGACCGCATCCTCAAGGAGTGGGCGGCGCGCTACGACGGCAAAACGGAGGCCAACTAATCCCGGTCTTTCGGGAGAAGTGCTGAAATCATGGCATCTCTGCGCGCTGAACATATAATCAAGAAATTCGGGAAGCAGACGGCGCTTAACGACGTGAGCTTCGAAATAGAAGACGGCGAGTTCGTCTGCGTCCTCGGCCCATCGGGCTGCGGGAAAAGCACGCTCCTGCGCGTAATCGCGGGACTTGAAGATATAGAAAGCGGAAAGGTGGAGATAGGCGGCCGCGACGTTACGGGCGAGCCGCCCTCCGCTCGGAATTTCGGGATAGTCTTCCAGTCGTACGCGCTCTTCCCGAACATGACCGCCGAGGAGAACGTAGCCTACGGCCTCTGGAACAAACGCCTTTCGCGCGACGAGATAGCCTCGCGCGTGAGCGGAGCGCTCGAAATGGTGGGGCTCCTGGAGCAGCGGAAAAAATACCCGCAGCAGCTCTCGGGCGGACAGCAGCAGCGCGTTGCGATTGCGCGCGCGATAGTGCTGAAGCCGGAATTCCTGCTCCTCGACGAGCCGCTTTCGGCGCTCGACGCTAAGGTGCGCGTCAAGCTGCGCCGCGAGCTTCGCCGCATACAGCAGAAGCTCGGCATAACGACGATAATGGTGACGCACGACCAGGAGGAGGCGCTCTCGCTCGCCGACCGCGTCATCGTCATGAACAATTCCGTAATCGAGCAGATAGACACTCCGCAGAAGGTCTACGAGTCGCCGGGCAGCCCCTTCGTCGCTGATTTCGTCGGCACGGTGAACTTCGTCGGCGGACGCAGCGGCGCGGTGCGCCCTGAGAGCATCCGGCTCAGCGGCGAAGCTTCGGAGGATTCCATACCCGGGCGCGTCTGCGACATCGAGTTCCGCGGCTCCTTCTACCGCGTCGGCGTCGAAACCGCGGACGGCGAGTACACCGCGGACGTTCCCGCGCAGCAGCGCGCGAACTTGCCGCTGCGCTTCGGGGCGCTCGTCTACCTCGACATCCCCGCTGAAAAGGTGATATGCCTCAAGGCAAGCTGACATGGTAAAGATAAAAAGCGCGGGCAGGCTCCAGACGGGCCTGCTCGTTTTCTCACTCGCGTTCCTCTTTATAATAGTAGTCTGCCCGATGTTCGCGCTCTTCTCGAAGGCTTTCCACGCGAACGATGGGACCTTCATCGGCTTTGCGAACTTCGTCGAATATTTCTCCTCGCCGCACCTCGTGCGCTCGCTGAAAAATTCCCTCGTCATATCGACGGCGGTCGCGGCGGTCGCCACGGCGCTCGCCTTCGTCTACGCCTACGCTCTGACGCGCGCGCTCGTCCCCGCGAAGAAGCTGCTGCGCTTCACGGCTGTGCTTCCGCTCTTCGCGCCGACGATGATGTACGGCATCGCGCTCGTCTACCTGATAGGCAACAAGGGGATAATCACGATGGCGGGGCTGAAGCTCCCGCTCTACGGGCCGCTCGGCATCTTCATCAGCGAAGTCTTCTACACGTTCCCGCAGGCCTTCCTGATACTTTCGATAACCCTCGCATACTGCGACAACCGCCTGTACGAAGCCGCGCGCGTCATGGGGACCTCAGCGTGGCGCATCTTCCGCACCGTGACGCTGCCGGGAGCCAAGTTCGGCATAGTCAGCGCCTTCCTCGTCGCCTTCACGCTCTGTTTCACGGACTTCGGCGCGCCGAAGGTCGTCGGCGGAAATTATAGCGTCCTCGCCACCGACATCTACAAGCAGGTCGTCGGACAGCAGAACTTCGGCATGGGCGCGGTCGTCGGCCTGCTGCTGATGATTCCCGCGCTCGTCATGTTCGCCGCCGACAGGTTCATCAGCTCGGCGAACGAGGCGACAGTCAGCTCTCGCAGCGTATCGTACAGAATAATAGAAAACAAATTCCGCGACAGGGCGCTGACGGTTTTCTGCGTCGTGATAAACCTCTTCATCTTCACGCTCCTCGGCGCTGGATTCTTCGCCGCCTTCATCAAGGCGTGGCCCTACAACCTCTCCTTCACGCTTGAACATTTCCTCGTGGACAGCCCCGCGACCGGCGGCCTCAGCTCCTTCGGCAACAGCATAATAGTTTCGCTGATTTCAGCCGTCGTGGGCACGGCCTTCGTCTTCGTCAACGCGTGGCTCATCGAGAAGACGCGCGGACATGCGCTGCTTCGCCGCGCCGACTACCTGCTTTCGATAATCCCGCTCGCGCTTCCGGGCCTTTCGATAGGCATAGCCTTCATCTTCTTCTTCACGGCGGACGGCAACCCCTTCGGCTTCCTCTACGGAACGATGTGGATAATGGTGCTCGCTAACATGGTGCATTTCTACTCCGTCCCATTCGTCACGGCGACCTCGGCGCTCAAAAAGCTGGACCGCGAGATAGAAGCCGTCTCGGAATCCATGTCCGTGCCGCTCTGGCGCACCTTCTGCCGCGTCACGCTTCCGATGTGCTCCGAGGCGCTCTGCGAGACGATGGTCTACATATTCGTCAACTCGATGGTTACAATCTCGGCGGTAGTCTTCCTTTATCCCGCCGACTTCAAACTCGCCTCCGTCGCGATAGTCAACATGGAAGACGCGGGCGACATAGCCCCCGCTTCGGCGCTCTCCGTCCTCGTCATACTCGTCAACATCGCGGCGAGGCTCGGCTACGAATTCATGGCGGCGCGCAAAAAATCGCGCGCGGGCGTATAATCTGCACTGCGAACAAGCATTTGATATGGAGGTAATATAAAGTGATAAACAATGAAAACCGCGTCTCTTGCGTGGTATTCGACTGGGCCGGCACGACGGTGGATTTCGGCTGCTTCGCGCCGCTCGGGGCCTTCATGCGCGTCTTTGAAGAGGCGGGCGCGGCGATAACGGCGGAAGAGGCGAGAGTGCCGATGGGGCTGCCGAAGCGCGACCACGTGCGCGAACTGCTCAAACTGCCGCGCGTCTCCGCGCTCTTCGCGGAAAAGTACGGGCGCGCATGGAACGAAGAGGACGTGGAGAGACTCTACGCGGGCTTCGTCCCCGCGCTCATGAGCACGCTGAAAGACTACTGCGAGCCGATCCCCGGCGTCGTCGAGACAGTCGTGGAACTTCGCCGCATGGGGCTGAAAATAGGCTCCACCACAGGCTACACGCAGGAGATGATGGATATAGTCGCCCCCGCCGCCGCCGCGCGCGGCTACGCGCCCGATTCTCTCGTCGCCCCCGACGAGACCGGCGCGGGACGCCCCGCCCCCTACATGATATTCCGCAACATGGAAAAACTCGGCGTCTGCCCTCCCTCGAACGTCGTCAAGGCCGGAGACACGCTCGCCGACATACGTGAAGGCAAAAACGCCGGTGTCTGGAGCGTCGGCATAATCGAAGGAAGCAGCGAGCTGGGGCTAAGCCGCGAAGAATGCGCGGCGCTCTCCGCCGCCGAACGCGCGGGCCGCTTCGCAGAGGTGCGCGACCGCTTCTACGGCGCTGGAGCAGACTTTGTGATCGACCGCATAACGGAGCTTCCGAAGCTCGTGGAGCAGATAAACAAATTAAAATCACATCAGGAGACGAAATAAATGACTACGCAGAATCCTTATCTTCTTCTCACCCCCGGCCCTCTCTCGACCACGCCCGCGGTGCGCGAGGCGATGCTGCGCGACTGGTGCACGTGGGACGCCGACTACAATAATTTAGTAGAGGGCATGAGAAGCGACCTCGTCGCGCTCGCGATACCAGACGAGGCAAAACGCGCCGAATACACCGCCGTCCCGATGCAGGGCAGCGGAACCTACGGCGTCGAGTCTGTAATAGGCAGCGTAATCCCCGAGGACGGGCGCATCCTCGTCCTCGCAAACGGCGCGTACGGACACCGCGCCGCGCAGATAGCGCGCACTCTGCGCATAAACACCGCGGAGCTGTCCTACCGCGAGACCGAGCGTCCCGACGCAGCGGAAGCGGCGGAATTCCTTGACGAAAACCCAGACGTCACCCACGTCCTCATGATTCACTGCGAGACGACCACCGGAATCCTCAACGACATCGAAAGCGTCGCGCGCGAAGTCAAACGCCGCGGCAAAATATTCATCGTAGACGCGATGAGCAGCTTCGGCGGCGTGCCCATAGACATGGCGGGCCTCGGCATAGACTTCATGATAAGCAGCGCAAACAAGTGCATACAGGGCGTGCCCGGATTTTCATTCGTCATCGCGCGCCGCGCCGAACTCGAAAAATGCGGAGGCCGCGCGCGCTCCGTATCGCTCGACCTCTACGACCAGTGGAAAGTCATGGAACAGGGACATGGCAAATGGCGCTTCACCTCGCCGACCCACGTCGTCCGCGCCTTCATCGAAGCGCTGAAAGAGCTGGACGAAGAGGGCGGCGTAGAGGCGCGCCACAAACGCTACGCGGAAAACCAGCGCCGCCTCGCCGAAGGTATGGACGCGCTCGGCTTCCGTCCGCTGCTCAGTAAAGAAGTCCAGTCGCCCATCATCACTTCCTTCCTCTACCCCGACAAAACCTTCGACTTCAAAGACTTCTATGAATTCATGAAAGCCGAAGGCTACGTCCTCTACCCCGGGAAAATCTCCGAAGCCGACACCTTCCGCGTCGGCAACATCGGCGACGTCCACATGAAAGACATCGAAGGCGTGCTGGCCGCCGCGGCGAAATACGTAAACAGATAACGGCAAATCAAAAATCCAACATCCCCGCACGGCGCGGCAGACTCGGACAAAGAGCCTGCCGCGCCGGTTTTTCGCGCGCCGCCGCGTTTTGCCGCCCTTATGAAATGTTGAACGCGCCGTCAAATTCGTGCGCGGGCGCGCGTTCTGCGGGAATTTGCCCGGCGGCGGGGCTTTGCGGCGGACGCGCGGGAACGCAGATTTTCGTTTTTGCGGAGCCGCGGCCGAAGGCGCGCGGCGCGCGCGGACGCAGATTTTCCGTTCGTCTGAAATTCGCGCGGCGCAAAAATTTTGCATTTTATGTACACAATCGCACCGGCTATGATGTATAATGACAAAAATTCTGCGAACGGCGGCTAGCCGGCTCGCGCAAGGAGGAAATAAATATGCAGAACAGCGCAAAAAGGCGCAGCGCAGGCTGCGAAAGTGCAAGAAAAATGAACTTGACGACCC
>DVKA01000038.1 GCA_018716365.1 Candidatus Caccocola faecipullorum | reverse complement strand
CCTTGGCGCGCGCCGTTACCGCGCCTTCGTTGACGCAGTAAATGACGTGTCCCTCGGAGTATCCGGCCACGCCTCCGGCGTAGGCGTAGGGGCCGAGCTCAGTCCCTGTGCTGCCGAGCGTGACCGTCGCTTTGTTAAGGCATCTGTATATGACTGCACCCGGCCCGAGGCGCGCGGCTATACCTCCAGCCGCGAGCACGTTTCCGGACGGCGCGCCGTCTATCGAACCTTTCACTGTAAGGTTCGCTATCTGCGCGTTTTCGCCCTCTACGTTCAGGAAAAGGCCGCCGCCTTTGCCCTTTACGCCCGCGACGGTCAAATCCTGCATTGTTCCGGTAGTTACGTTGAGCCCGCTTATCGTATGGTTGCCTCCGTTGAATTTGCCGGAGAATGGATGTTCATCAGTGCCTATCGGCGTCCATTCGCCGCTGAGAGTTATGTCGCCGGATAAGACAACCGTCTCTCCGGCAAAAGATTTTCCTTCGTCGTTTACGGCTTTGCGGAAATCCAATAACTCCGTAAGATTTGATATAATCAGGTCCTCCGCACACGCGCACGCAGGCAGCGCAGCACTCATCATCACCGCCGCCAGTATAAATATAAAGCTACGAATTTTAGTCATTTTCGTTTTCCTTCCCGCGCCGCAGCGATTTTAGGCCGCAGCGCTATATTTACATTATACTCCAGAATTTCAGGAAAAATCAGACGGTTTCAGCACGGATGACAAAGCGCTCCGCGGCGGGCGCGTACGAAAAAGCGGCGCGAGGTCCGCGCCGCTTCGTCAGTTCCGTATGTTTTCCCAATTTGCGGCTCTCGTGCCGCGCCTGTTATCTCTCCGGCACTATTTCGAGCCAGTAGCCGTCGGGGTCCTCGATGAAGTAGATGCCCATGTCGGGGTTTTCGTAGCAGACGCAGCCCATTTCGCCGTGGAGTCTGCGCGCGGCCTCGAAGTCCTTGACTGTGAAGGCGAGGTGGAATTCGCATTCGCCGAGGTCGTAGCGCTCTTTACGGTCGTGCAGGTACGTCAGCTCAAGCGTGAAAGAGGTCTCCCCGTCGGCGAGGTAGACGAGAGTGAAGCCCTCGCGCTCTACGCGGCGCGCCTCTGTAAGGCCGAGCGCCTTTTTGTAGAAGTCGAGGCTTTTCTGCAAATCGAGGACGTTGAAGTTGAAGTGGTTGAAGCGGAAGCTCATAGCGCGCTCTCCTTACATGAACGCCCTGTTGAGTATGAAGAGGACAGCGAGGCCGTAGAGCAGCCAGTTGACCTCTTTACCGCGGCCCATGAGCACCTTGAGCGCGACATAGGAGAGGACGCCGAACTCGATGCCGGCCGCGATGCTGTAAGCGAAGGGCATCATGAAGAAGGCGATGAGCGCGGGGAAGAATTCCGTCCAGTCGGTGAACTCCATCTCCTTGAAGCCCATCATCATGTAGCCGCCGACCATGATGAGCGCCGGAGCGGTCGCGCAGGCGGGGACTATTGAGATTATCGGGTTGAAGAACATCGCAAGGAGGAAGAGCACCGCGACGGTGAGAGCCGTGAGGCCGGTGCGTCCGCCCTGCTCGACGCCGCTCGCGCTTTCGACGAAGGTCGTGACGGTCGAGGTGCCGAGCACCGCGCCCGCGGTCGTCCCGATAGCGTCGGACATGAGCGCCTGGCTCGCCTTGGGCAGGCGTCCCTTTTCGTCGAGCATGTTGGCGCGGCTGGAAACTCCGACGAGCGTACCGACTGTGTCGAAGAAGTCTACGAAGAAGAAGGCGAGCGTGACGCTCCAGAAGGCCGGCTGCGCGAGCATTGAGAAGTCCATCTTCATGAATATCGGCGAGAGCGACGGCGGCATGGAGACGATTCCCTCGGGCATCTTCGCCACGCCGAGCGGTATTGCGAGCGCGGTCACGACGACGACGCCGATGAGTATTCCGCCCTTTACGCGGCGCGCCTCAAGCGTGACCATGAGCAGCAGTCCGAGTATGGACAGCAGCGCGGGGATGTTGCCGCTGAGCTTGCCGAGGCCGAGGAGGACGGCGGGATTGTCTACGACGATGCCGGAGCCCTGAAGGCCGATGAATGTGATGAAGAGCCCGATACCGGCCGAGACACCTATCTTGAGCGTCTTGGGGATCGAGTTGACGACCTCTTCGCGGACTTTGGTACAGGTCAGCACGATGAAGATTACGCCTTCGACGAAGACCGCCGCGAGCGCGACCTGCCACGGTATTCCCATGCCGAGGACGACTGTGAAGGCGAAGAAGGCGTTGAGCCCCATGCCCGGTGCGAGCGCGAACGGATAGTTCGCAAGGAAGGCCATAAGGAAGGTGGCGAGCGACGCGCCGAGGCAGGTCGCTACGAGGACGGAGCCGAAGGGCATCCCAGTCTCGGAGAGTATGCCCGGGTTGACGAAGATGATGTAGGCCATCGTGACGAAGGTCGTGATTCCGGCCATAATCTCCTTGCGCACGTCCGTGCCGTGCTCCGAGAGCTTGAACTGCCTCTCAAACCAAGAGTTCATGGAAAATTCCTCCCAAAGAAATTTTTTTCGCGCCGCGACTGCGGCGAAAAATACGGCATTATTATACATCTATTATGCGGAAATAACCGCGCGATAATGTAAACGCGCCGCCGCTGCGTAAAATACAAACTGCCCCTATTCGTAAAATTACTGATTTTGCGCCCGCGCGCTTGCATTCAGGCCGCTCCAGACACGATAATAGTATCGGTAAAAGGAGAGAAGAAGATGGGTTACTTCGCCGGACAATCAAGAAAATCATATTACGCGGCGCTTCTCACGGCCTTTTATATCTCTTTGCAGGCGTTCGTCCTGCTTATGGACATGGGGGCCGCGGCTCCCAATCTGCTCGACGTTCAAAGCATTTACATGATGCAGACGATAAAGAGCGTAAACGACGACGCGACCGTATCGCAGCGCGCGGCGTTCGCTCTGTTCTGCGCTTCGCTCGCTCCGGCGCTTCAGCCGAAACAGCTGACTGACGCTTTCTCGGAGGGGCTCGACGCGCATCTCAGCCGGCTTCCGGCGTGGGAGTTCTGGAAGGCTGGGATCGGCGCGGCGCAGGAGGCGCGCGCGTCGTCCGATATGGTTTTCAGGAAATAACTGTACCCTTTCACACCCTCATAAATTCTCTTTTCTGTAAATAAATTCCGGCAAACGGCATGAGCGCGCAGACGCGCGCGTTACGGGCGCGCCCGCGTCCGGCCTCCGCCCCGCGTCAAGGGACGGGCGGCGAAGCTTCTCGTCAGGAGGAATGATACAATGCAGCTTCTACACGCTGGGCTTGACATAGGTTCGACTACGGCGAAGGTCGTCGTCCTCGACGAATACGACAGGATAATTTTCAGCAGATACAGCCGCCATTTCGCGGATATACGCGCAGCGGTCAGCAAACTTGTAAACGAGATGAGGGACAGGTTCTCCGGCTCGCGCTTCACGCTCGCAATGGCGGGCTCCGGCGCTCTGGAGCTTGCGCGCGGCATGGACGTTCCGTTCACGCAGGAGCAGATAGCCTGCACGGCGAGCATCGCGCGCTTCCTTCCCGGCGTCGACGTATGCATCGAGCTCGGCGGCGAGGACGCGAAGATAACCTTCTTCGACCCTTCGGGCGCGGAGCAGCGCATGAACGAAACCTGCGCGGGCGGCACGGGGGCCTTCCTCGACCAGATGGCGACTCTCTTCGGCACAGACGCGGCGGGGCTCAACGAGATGGCGAAGGGCTATAAGACTATCTACCCCGTCGCCTCGCGCTGCGGCGTCTTCGCAAAGACCGACGTTCAGGCGCTGCTCAACGACGGAGCGTCGAAGCCGGACATCGCGGCCTCGATATTCCAGGCCATAGTAAACCAGACGATAAGCGGCCTCGCCTGCGGGCGCAGGATACAGGGCCGAGTCGCATTCCTCGGCGGTCCGCTCTATTTCCTCTCCGAGCTGCGCAAACGCTTCTCCGAGACACTGAAGCTGCCGCCCGAGCAGTGCATATTCCCAGAGAATCCTCACCTCTTCGTCGCAATGGGCGCGGCGATAAGCGCGAAGCAGCACGGCGCGGTCGCCGCCGACGTGCTCCAGAAGCGCGCGGAGCGCTTCTTCATCTCGCACAAGGACGAGAAGCACTCGATACTGCCGCCGCTCTTCAGCTCCGACGCCGAGCTTGAGAGCTTTGCGGAGCGCCATTCGAAGTGCGCCGCGAAGCGCGTGGACATAGCGTCGTACAAGGGCGACGCCTACCTCGGCATCGACGTCGGCTCGACGACGACGAAGGTCGTGCTCATAGGCTCGCAGGGAGAGCTGCTCTTCTCGCGCTACAAAATCAACGGTGTCGGCGAGCCGGTCAGGACGGTGCGCGAAGTGCTCTCCGAGCTCTATTCCGTGATGCCGGAGACGGTCACGATAAAGTCGAGCGGCGTCACAGGCTACGGCGAAAAGCTGATACAGGCGGCCTTCGGCATCGACGTCGGCGAAGTTGAGACCGTCGCTCACGCGCGCGCCGCGGGCTTCGTGCTTCCGGGTGCGGACTTCGTCATCGACATCGGCGGGCAGGATATGAAATGCCTGCGCATCAAGGACGGCGTCATCGACGGGGTGTTCCTCAACGAAGCCTGCTCGTCGGGCTGCGGCTCCTTCCTCCAGAGCTTCGCCAAGTCGCTCAACATGGAGATGGACGAATTCGCGCGCGCCGCGGAGCAGTCGCGCAACCCAGTAGACCTCGGCTCGCGCTGCACCGTCTTCATGAATTCGCGCGTCCGCCAGGCGCAGAAGGAGGGCGCGGCCGTCGAGGACATCTCCGCGGGGCTCGTCTACTCCGTCGTGCGCAACGCGCTCTATAAAGTTTTGAAAATAAAAGACCCGTCGGAGCTCGGCGAGAAAATCGTCGTGCAGGGCGGAACCTTCAAGAACAACGCTCTGCTGCGCGCCTTCGAGCTCGTCACGAAGCGCGACGTCGTGCGCCCTGACATATCCGAGCTGATGGGGGCCTTCGGCGCGGCTCTGATCGCGCGCGACAACGCGGCGGAGAAGAGCAGCCTGCTCGGACGCGACGGGCTGGCGCACTTCAAGGCCGAGAGTACGACGCGCCACTGCGCCGGCTGCGGCAACAAATGCCTGCTGACGCTGACGAAATTCGGCGACGGCAAGACCTACATATCGGGCAACCGCTGCGAGCGCGGCGCTTCCGTCTCGGAGAAGGGCGCGCTGCCTACGAACATCTTCGCCAAGAAATACCGCCGCCTCTTCGACCACTACAAGCCGCTCGCAGAGGCCGAAGCGCCGCGCGGCGTGATGGGCGTCCCGCGCGTGCTCAATATGTACGAGGACTACCCCTTCTGGTTCACGATTCTGACGAAGCTCGGATTCAGCGTCCGCCTATCGTCGAAGGCCCCGGACGAAAACCTCGGTATCGACACGATACCGTCGCAGACCGTCTGCTACCCTGCGAAGCTCGTCCACAGGCACATCACGGAGCTGCTTGAGAACGGCGTGAAGAACATCTTCTACCCCGTCATGCTGCGTGAGACGAAGGAATTCGCGGGCGCGCAGAAAAACTACAACTGCCCCGTCGTCACCGGCTACCCAGACGTCGCGCGCCTCAACATAGACAGGATACGCGAAGAGGGCGTCAACTACATCAAGCCGGAGCTCTTCATCGAGTCCGACAGAAGCGTGGCGATAGCGCTCAAATCCTCGCTCGCGCAGTTCGGCGTCACCGACGGCGAGATAAAATCCGCGATAGCCGCGGCGCGCGAAGAGATGGCGCGCTACAAGCGCGACATAGAGCAGTTCGGCGCGGACGCGCTGCACGAGCTCAGGCAGCGCGGCGGAGTCGGCATAGTCCTCGCGGGACACCCCTACCACCTCAGCCCCGAGGTCAACCACGGAATCCCCGAGCTCATCAACAGCTACGGCGTGACGCTCTTCACGGAAGACTCCGTCTGCTGGATGGCGAAGGATATAGAAAAGCCCGGCGACGTCGGCGCGGTCGACCAGTGGGTCTACCATTCGCGCCTCTACCGCGCGGCCATGGCCGTCGCCTCGCACCCAGACTTCAAGGACGTCGAACTCGTGCAGTTCAACTCCTTCGGCTGCGGCCTCGACGCGATAAGCGCGGAGCAGACGGCGGACATCCTGACGCGCGCCGGAAAGCTCCACACGCTGATCAAAATCGACGAAGGCAAGAACAACGGCGCGGTCAAGATACGCATCCGCTCGCTGCTCGCCGCGATAAAAATGCGCAAAAACAACCCTGAGGCCGTCAGCGACGCGACGCGCGCCGAAATATCGCGCCCGCGCGTCACTGAGACGAAGGGGCGCGTGCTGCTCTGCCCGCCGCTCTCGAACTACCACTTCCAGTTCCTCGGCGCGGCCTTCGAAAGCGCGGGAATCCGCCTCGACGTACTGCCGGAAGGCACGCGCGAAACGGTCGAGCTCGGCCTGCGCTACGTCAACAACGACGTCTGCTACCCCGCGATGATGGTCGTCGGACAGTTCATACAGGCGCTCAAGAGCGGGCAGTACGACCCCGACAAAACAGACTGCCTCTACGCACAGACCGGCGGAGCCTGCCGCGCAAGCAACTACGTACACCTGCTGCGCCGCGCGCTCGACGCCGCTGGATTCCCGCAGGTGCGCGTCCTCGCCGCGAATCAGCAGAAAGGCGGCGACGCTGAAAAGCTCGAAGTGCCGCTCGGAACCTACTGGCGCGCGCTCATGGCGATAAACTACGGCGACATCCTCATGCGGCTGCTGCTCCGCACGCGCCCCTACGAAAAGGAAAAGGGTACGGCCGACGCGCTCTATGAGAAATGGAGCGAAGCCGCGCGCGAAAACGTCCGCGACGGAGGCTGGAGCGCATACAAGCGCAACGTCCGCGAGATGGTGCGCGAATTCGCCGCCGTCCCCGTCGACGGCGTCAAACGCCCGCGCGTCGGCATAGTCGGCGAAATCCTAGTAAAATACCACGCGAACGCGAACGAGCACCTCGTAGACCTCATAGAGAGCGAGGGCGGCGAGGCCGTCGTGCCTGACATGGCGAACTTCCTCTCATACTGCATGTTCGACACGATATATTCAAACAAGAAGCTCGGCGGCCCGCTGCTTCCGAGGCTCGGCGGCGAGACCGCAGTCTGGCTGCTCGAACGCGCCAAGGCCCCGATCGCCGAGGCGATACGCGGCACGCGCTTCGGCGAAGCCCACAGCATAAAAGAGCTGGCGAAGCTCGGCTCGTCGATAGTTTCGCAGTCCAACCAGGGCGGCGAAGGGTGGCTGCTCTCCGCCGAAATGATTTCGCTCATCGAAAGCGGCGTGAAAAACGTCCTCTGCGTCCAGCCCTTCGCCTGCCTGCCGAACCACATCACGGGCAAAGGCGTCGTCAAAGAGCTAAAACGCCGCTACGAAGGCGCGAACATCCTGCCGCTCGACTACGACGCGAGCGTCAGCACGACGAACCAGCTCAACAGGATAAAGCTCCTCATGGCGACAGCGAAAGCATAAAAAAGCAGTTTCACACAGGCGGCGCGCTTTCCTCCCCAGGGAAGCCGCCGCCTTTTTATTTGCGCCGCTTACAAAACTGAAGCGCCGCGCCGCACATTCTTCCGCTTTGAAAGCCGCGCGCCATCTCTCCCTTCCATCTTCCGTTTGCCTCGCGCGCCGCCTCGCGTATAATATCGCCGTCGACGCAGAAATTACGAAAAACTTCCGAAAGGGGCGCGCGGTCATGGATTACGCGGCTTTTGTTTCCTATGTGCTCTTAATGGTATTCGCTCCGGGGGCGAACACGATCACGGCGATGTCCGGCGCATCGCGCGGCGGCTTCATGGGCGCGATGCCCTTCTGCGCGGGGCTCTTCCTCGGCACATTCGTCATAGAATGCGCCGCGGCGCTCTTCTGCTCCTTCCTCTACGGCTTCATCCCGCAAATACGGCCCGCGATGACGCTCCTGTGCGCCGCCTACATTCTGTGGACTGCGTGGAGCGTCTGGCGCTCGGGCGAAGAGCCAGCACGAGGAGGCGGCGGCGCGTTCCTCGGCGGAATAGCGATGCAGTTCCTCAACGCCGGCGTAATCCTCTGCGCCGTCACGTCCTTCTCCGTCTTCATACTCCCCCATCACGACGACGCGCGCGTCATAGCCTTCTTCGCCTTTGCGATAGCCGCCGCCGGATTCGTCAGCGCCTGCTGCTGGGCAGCCTTCGGCGCGGCGCTCGAAAAATTTTTCCGCGCACGCCGCCGCTTGCTCAACGGCGCGATGGCGCTTTTGCTAGTATGGTGCGCCCTCTCGCAGCTGGCGGCCCTCGCTCGCTGAAAGCGGACGTGAAGCGGCTTTTTATGTTATACTGATAGTTGTTTTCATCATCTTCTGCGGCTTATGCCGCCTGCGGGGAATTTATATGATTGATATATGCAAATTCGGCCCAGGGCTTGCGCGCGGCGGGAACACGCTGATGCTCGGCGGCAACGACAGGAAGGCGGCGAGCTTCCGCGCGCTGGTCGAAGCATGGGCGCGAGAGTTCCCGGACGACGCGCTGATCGTGCTCGACCATTCCGGCAGGCTCTACGAAAGTTACGACGGAGAGGCGGCGCTCGCCGACCTAGCAAGCCGCGGCTCCGTTATGCCAGACCTTATCGAGCCTTTCGCGCTGAACGAGACCGCCGGCGAATCGAGCGCGAATATAGCGAACGCGGTGCGTCAGGCGGCCTATCAGGAAATCCGCTCGCGCGACGCGAACGACAAATTTTTCGACGACCTCGGCAAGCTCGTCACCGACCGCATGATCGTATATATGCTCGAAACGGAGAAGAACGTGCTGCGTAACATCGCGGACGGGCGCGAAATCGAGGAGGTTCTTGGACGGCTCAATCTCTTCTCGATCTTCTGCCGCCAGCACAGATACGTCGAGTCGCTCATGACGAAGGCTGTGAGCGGCGAGAAGGACGCGCTGCCGGACAAGCGGGCGGTCAACGCCGCGGAGAGCCTCGGCAGGCCGCGAACGCGCGAACAGGCGCTTTCAGCCTATATTCTCGAAAAGGAGCTGCGTTTCCAGAAGCACGGCGACAGGGACGCTCCCGTGCCGTTCGCCGACCTGCTCTTCACCACTTCCGAAACTTCCAACACCCAGCGCTGCATCAAGATGCAGGCCGACGCGAGCACGACTGATTTCCGCGCGCTGCTTTCGCTCGTCGCGGACAAGGCGGCGCTGCTTTCCGCGCTGCCGACGCTGAAGCTCGACGAATTTTTCAAATCGCCGCAGGGCAGGCCGCTTTTCGTCTGCTCGTGCGGAAGCAGTTCCGCCGACAGGGGCTTCGCGGCGCTTCTCGCCGCCGCGGCCGGAGCCGCCGCGCAGAACGCCGGAAAACGCGCCGTCGTCTTCGCGCCTGAGATAGACCGCTGGGGGCTCGTCAACCTGCTTGATAAATTCCGCCAGAGCTGGGAGAATCTCGGCTTCGTCTTCGGCTATGAAAATTTCTCGCGCCTTTCGCTCGAAAGCCGCGCGGAGGAGGCGCAGCTCATAGAGACGCTCTATTCGCTGAGCGACCGCCGCGTCTGGCACGCGACGAAGGAGGAGCGGCTCAACAAGGCTTTCGACGCATACGTATCCGACGCCGACGTGATATACAGGCCGGACGATTTGGACGAGGAGATACGCGCCGTCGAAGAGGACGGGAAAGTGCGCTACGCCTCGCTTGAGGAACGTCCCGCGGAACGCGTGCGCTCGCGCGAGAAGCTGCGCAGGGAGCGCGGCTCCGATACGAAGCTCTGGATTACTGACGGCGCGGCGAAGGCCGCGAGACTGACGCTCGAATCGCTGCTTGAGGAGGGAGAGACGCTGTGAGGAACGCTTCTGACAAACTTCCGCCGCTCTGCGCGAAATACGGACGCCAGCTCGGCCGCGGCACGCGCGGCGTGGACCAGATACTTGAGGATTTCGGCGCGCTCGACCGGATAGCCGTCGCGCTCGCCTCCGAGGAGCAGAACAACGTCGCGCTGACGGGCCCTGCCGGATGCGGCAAGACCTCGACGGTGCACAAGCTCGCGGAGCTGATCGACGAGGGGCGCTACGCACGCCTCGCCGGGCGGCGCGTCGTCGTGCTGAACATCGACCTGATAAATCAAGAGAAGGAGAAGCGAGACCTGCGCTTCAAGCACGTGCTGGACGAGGCCGAATATTACGGCATAATCATCTACGTCGACGAGGCGCACCGCCTCAGCGAGAACCTCGGCCCGTCGAACCTGCTCAACACGCTCGAGCCCTACATCACCAGCGGCGGCGTGAGTATGCTTATCTCGACGACGTCGGAAGAATACAGAAAATACATCGCCTGCGACCGCGCGATGGAACGGCGCTTCCAGTCCATAGAGCTGCGCGAGCCCGACCACGAGCGGCTGATCCGCATCATCGAGCGCGTCGCGCGCGTGCGCTACCCGAATACGGAGATAGCCAACGACGCGATAGAGGAGACGGCGCGGCTCGCCGCGCTCTGCACGCCCGAACGCTGCGAACCGGCGCGCTCGCTGGAGCTGCTGCACTATGAAATATCGGCGGCGCGCATCAGCCTGCCGCCGGGGCTCGACGTCGGCGCGATTACGACGGCCGACGTACGCCGCGCCGCGGCGCTGAAGACGGGCGGAAACATTGTCGGGGAGATATAAATCATGCTGAAAGCCACTCTCGAACTCTGCACGGAATACGACCTCGAAGCGCGCAGGCACGCCGCGGCTCTCGCAAAAAAGACGCTGGAGCAGATCCACCGCGAATACCTTGAAGAGCTCTTCACGACGGCGCGCCGCCACAGGCTCGACCTCTGGGGCTTCGCGCAGAAATTCATGGAATCTCCCGTTTCCCTGCGCCTCGACAGGCCTGAGACGCTGCTGACGACGGAATCGGAACTGCTCTTCCGTGACTTCTCGATATACTGCGTGCAGAACCACGTCGAACTCAAAAGCGCGCCGGACGCGCAGGCCGGCATGAGCGCCTTCCGCACAATCTCGCCCGAGGCGAAATGGCTCGCCGCGATATATTCCGCGTGGCACGCAAAGACCGGCGAGGCCGGACGCGAGATAGCCGAGCGCGCTCCCGCTTCGCTGCTGCGCAAGATACACAAAAAAGCGATGGCGCACCCGACAGAGGCGATAATCGAGCTGCTGCTCGAACGCTCCGCAGAGGCCGCAGAGATTTCGCCGATGGACTGCGCCGCGCTCGAAAGGGCGCGCGCCGCTAAAGACTAGAAAAACGAAGCAGAAAAGGCCGCCGCGTGAAGGCGGCCTTTTTGCGCCTTCAGCATGGCGCGGAACGGCTGGCTGTATAATATGGAACGCCGGATAAAAGGCGCGCGCCGTCTGACAGTCCTCACAGACGGCTGAAAAAAAATTCTGTAAATGATATTCAAAACGCTGAGGAGGCTATAACTCTATGCTTTTGCAGGCCCTCGCCGTCGGATGCGGCGGCTTTTGCGGCGCGGTGCTGCGCTGGCTGCTGACGCTCGTCCAGCACGGATTCGCCTTTCCACTTACGATTCTGCTCATCAACGCCGGCGGCAGCTTCATCATAGGCTTTCTGTACGGCGCCGCCTCGTCGCGCGCCGCGATGAACCATCATATGTTGCTCCTGCTCCAGACGGGATTCTGCGGCGGCTTCACTACTTTTTCGACGTTCTCGCTCGACAACCTGAAACTGATAGAAAACGGCAGATACGCCGCCGCGGCGCTGAACGCCGCGCTCTCCGTGACGCTCTGCCTCGTAGCCGCGTGGCTCGGCAAAACGGCCGCCGTCGCGGCGATGAGGTGAAATCCGCGCCCGCGGCGCAAAATGTCCGCCCTGCGGCAGACAGTCGCAGCGGCGCGCGTTTCAGCCTCCGTCAGCAGCAGTTAAGATATTTCTTCGCGTATGGGCACACGACGAAGCATTTGCCGCAGATGTCGAAGTCAAGCCCCGTGCGTGACTTCATCAGCTCAAGTTCCTTTTCCATACATTTTTCTGCGTTTACTATTTCGTCGCGGTCCGTCTCAGGCGTCCACGTTTTCCCGCTGAGGGCCTGCGCCGGGCAGGCGAAAACGCAGGCGCGGCATTCGCCGCAGCGCAGTTCGAGTACCGGGCGCGCGCAGTTGAGCGGCGCGTCGGTGAGCAGCGTCGATATGCGCACGGCGGGACCGTATTCCGGCGTGACGAGCAGGCAGTTCCGCCCGATCCAGCCGAGGCCCGCGCGGACTGCCGCGGTTTTGTGCGGCAGCGCGGTGCGGTGGTCCGGCGTCTGCTTTACCGCGTCGGTCGTCACCGGCTCGGCGGCGTATCCACGCGCGCGGAGATATTCCGCGCCTGAGGTTATTATTCTGTTGAGGCCGTTGTTGAGCTCGTGATACATATAGTAGTAGCTGCGCGTCGGGCCGTCCGCGATTTCGCGCAGTATGTGGCGCGGCACGGGCAGCGCGACGGAGACGGCTCGCGGGTAGGCGCATCCGGGAACGCCGTCCATGTCCGCGAAGCCTATGAGCTTAGCGCCCGCATCGAGTAAAAAGGATCTGAATTCGTCCGAAAGCATAAAAATTTTTCCTCCTTTCGAAGTTTTACGTTTATGTCACAGTTAAGGGGCTACACTAATTCAACTCCAGCACAAAGTCTATGCAGCCCCGAAATTTTCTGCGCCGGCTGCGCGGGGCAGGGTTCATCCGAAAAAACACGGCGCGTTCGTCCGAATCTCCGTGGTATGGCGAGCGGGTGACGAAGTGTGCCGTCTCTCTGTAAAGTTAAAACGCTATAAACGATAGAGGCGGCAAAGCGGCGTATACGCTCCGCTTCCGCCGCCGGCGTTTCGCGCCGCGGCCCCCGACGTTAGCATTTGAGGACGGCATAGGCTTTGTCATACACTCAAGATACTGTATACGCAAAAAGCCCGCGCTTGGGGCGCGGGCTTTTGTGCTGCTTTGTTTCCGATATTAGAGGTAGTTCGCCGCGACGAGGACTTCTTTGACTTTTTCCTCGTTGTGTTTTGCGAACTTGATGACGGGGCCGGTGCAGCCCATCGAGGATTCGGCGTAGATTCCGGCTTTCCAGAGTGCCTTGACGGCGTTCTCTATTTCGAGGACGTCGACGCCGTGGATTTCTTCGTCGGTCGGCTCGGCCGCCGGGGCTTTGACGTCTTCCTCGGCCGCGGCCTGCTTCGGCTGCATGGACTCGATGAGTTCGTCGAGGCCCGCGGCTTTAGCGGCGGCGAGTTCCTTCGCTACTATCGCGGGGAGGCCGTTCTTCGCAGCGGCCGCGTTGAGCGAGAGGGCGGAGGCGATGACGGGAGCGCCGGAGGCGCGGGAGATGATGGAGATGACTTTGTTCCATCCCTCGCCGGCGGAGGGGCCGTAGCCCCAGCCCATGGCCTCGTAGTTGCCGCCGGTCGTCCAGGCTCCGAAGAGCTTCATGAGGACGTTTCCGGTCAGGGTGTCGGTGACGCAGACGTCGCCGGCTCCGGCGAGGAGGTCGTTGCCGCGGAATATCGCTCCGCCGTCTTTTCTGATGCTTTCAGCGAATTCGATGTTGTAGCCGTTGTCCTTGAGCTTCTGGAGGGCGCGGAGGACCGTCTGCGCGCCGTCGAGGTTGAGGACGCCGACTTTCGGGTTCGGCACGCCGGCGGCTTTCGCTACGGAGATTCCGTATATCGCGTTGCGGAGCATGGCCTCGGTGCGGACGGGCGACGATGTGCCGGTCGAGGAGGCTATGAAGCAGGGCTTGCCTTTGCCGGGGGTGAAGACCTTTCCTATCGTCGTTACGCCGACGGGGAAGGGATAGTGGAGCGCGACAGCCCCGGCGATGACGCCGTCGTTGAGCGCCTGCTCCATCGCGTGCGCGATTTCGTGCTCGTCGGCCGCGGTCTCAATCCAGTTGAGATCTTCGTAGCCTTCGAGTTTCGGGCCGATGCAGAATACCTTTACCGACGGGTCGTTCTGCTGCGCGAGGCGCGCGCCTTTGCAGAGCTCTTCCTGTCCGAGCTCGCTGCCGTAGGCCATGAGGCCGACGCTGGTCTTTTTGCCGCCGCCGTCTCTGGCTTCTTCTATTATTTCGTTGAGTATGTCGCCTATTAAGGCTTTTACTGCGTTGTCAGCCATTGCACACACCTACTTTTTGAGGGTCGCCGCAAGTTCTCCGAGGCTCTCGAGGATAAGTTCGCGGATCTCGTCTTTGCTGACCGCCGCTTCTTCTTTCTTGGGCTGCGGCTTCTCGATGAGGAAGGAAGCGCCGTCGGCCAGGTTCGTGAGGCGTCCGAGGAAGAGGCTTCCCTTGCCTATGATCATGGCGCGGGTCATCTTTCCGGCGTTGATGGCGTCGATCGCATGTCCGATGAACGGCACGCCCGAGGGGATGTGTCCCTGGGTGTGGACGAAGCCGGTCATTCCGTGCTCCTTCGTGAATTTGACCATGTCGGCCTTCTCGATGGCTTTCTTCATGACGGCGAGGGCCGCGATCATCTTGAAGTTGGCGGTCGGGACGTCTCCGGCTCCGGCGGGGAGGGTGATCTCCGGGTTGTGGAGCTCGGGCGAGAACTTGTCTACGTCGGCGAAGGTGAGGCCGACCTTCTGGAGCGGCTCGTAGGTGAGGACGGAGGTTACCGTCTGCGGCGAAGCGCCGGCGCCGACGGTGTGCTTTCCTACCGCGTCGAGGCGGATGACGGGATGCTCGCCGTCGTCGGGAATTACGAGGGCCGCGAAGGAGCCGATGCAGTTCTCAAGCGCGGGGAGCTGCTTTTTGACGTGGTCGCGCGCGTTCATGTAGAGCTTCGGGATGGCGCCGCCGGCGACTACGGCGACGTTCTTGCGGGTGCCCGCGGCTACCATCGAGGCGGCGGCGAGGGTCGCGTTGACCGGGCCGGCGCAGAAGCCGCGCACGTCGCAGCCGGAGGCGTTCATGCAGCCCGCGATTTCGGCGATGGCTTTCGCGAAGTTGCCGCCGCCGCGCTGGTTCATGTCGCCCGCGGCTTCCTCGGAGCACTCGACTACGAAGTCGATGTCGTTGGGGGTAAGTCCCGCGTTCTTGATGAGGTGGAGCAGGGAAAGAACCGCGCTCGCCTTGTTGCAGATGTTGACCATGAGCTCGTAGGCTGTGAGGTTCGGGTCGACCTCGTGTCCACGGCGGGCGCAGCCGACTACCTTGCCTTCGAAGTAGAGCGGGAGGGCGCCTTCGTTGGCGGTCTCGTGCTCGATCTCGGAGAGCTCGTGGCCGGCCTCGAGGCGGGCGAGGATGTCGTCGCGCATGAGCGGGTGCTTGGCGACCTTCTCTTTGACGGCCGCGGCGAAGCCCTTCTCAAGCCAGATGAGGTCGAATACGTCGCAGATGTCCATGAAGGCGAGGGTCTCGTCCTCGGGCATGATTTCGCCGTACTTGCCGTAGCGCTGCGCTTCGGGCTCGAGGTTCTGATACCAGGGCTGCTGGCGCTTCTCGAAGTCTTCTATCTCCATAGCGCCGATGTAGGTGAGGTTCGGGGCGTAGCGCGTGGCTTCGTCGTAGTTCTGTTCAAACTTGGGGAGTTCTTTGAGGAATTCCGAATCGGGGTGCGTCTCTCTCTCCACGAAAGGAGTGTTGCCGTACCAGAGTGCGAGCTCCGGCGTGTGGTTGAGTGAATAGGCTGCCGCTTTGAACGCTGCGTTTGGCATTTCTTATATTCCTCCTGTTTTTGTTTGTGCGTCTTTTTATAAAATAAGCCGTCAGGCTATATTTCCATAATCCTACACATATGTAATTATAAATTTCACGAGCTATTTGGTCATTGTTCACGTGAATAAATAAAAGGAAATCGCGGGCGCGTGAACGGTGCGCTCGGACATCGCCGCGCGGGCGCCGAAAAAAGCGGGACGGCTTACGCCGCCCCGCGCTTTGTGTTTCTTTAGAATACTGTCTGCTCCGTTACCGGGGTCTCGAGGGCCTTGATGGCCTTGTCGAGGATCGCGCGGCGGATGTGGAGCTCTTCCTCGTGCTTCTTCGTGGGATCTCCGAGGGGATGCGGAATGGCTACGGCCGGGACTATGCGGTTCGCGCCGACCGTCTGGGAAATCGGGACTAT
>DVKA01000037.1 GCA_018716365.1 Candidatus Caccocola faecipullorum | reverse complement strand
CCGCTGCTGCCGGAGCGCGGCGCGGTCATAGACGTCGGCACCGGCGGCGGCCTTCCGGGAATCGTCTGGGCCGTCTGCCGCCCGGGGCTGAAGGTGACGCTGCTCGACAGCATCACGCGCAAGTGCGCGCTCGTCGACAAGATAGCCGCGGCGATGGGGCTCGCCAACGTCTCGGTCGTCTGCTCGCGCTCCGAGGACTACGCGAAAAAGCAGGCCGAGAAGTTCGACGCGGCGGCGGCGCGCGCCGTCTGCTCCGCTGGCGTGCTCGCGGAATATCTGACGCCCTTTGTGAAGCGCGGCGGACGGCTGCTCGCCTTCAAGGGGCCGAAGGCCGCCGAGGAGCTCGCGCCCGCGGCCGGCAAATGGAAGGCGCTCGGCCTCTCCGAGCCGCGCCTCGTGAGCTACGCGCTCGAAGATATGGAGCGCTGCGTCGCCGTATGGGACAAGGTCGCGCCGACGCCGAAGGGAATCCCGCGCCGCCCGGGCATGGCGGAGAAGTTCCCGTGGTATCTCGCAAACTCTAAAAAGAAATGAAAAGATTCGTCCCGAGCGAATATTGGCGCGCGGCGGCGATAGGGGCGGAGGGCGAAGCGCGGGAGTTTGGGAATTTTATCTGCCTGAGAGGCGCGCGTAACGAAAGCCGGTGAATTTGGAAAACGGCGTGGATTCAGCGCCGCGCCGCAAATTTACGAAAACTCCGCGGCGCGCGCAAAACTCCCGCGCGTTATACGCGGCGCGTGAAATTCACGAAAGCGCGGCGGACTCGCGCCGCCGGCATAAACGCACAAAAAAGCTCCCGCGCGATGCGGGAGCGATTTTTTTATCTTCGCGCGTTTTGTGCGCGCGCCGTTATTCGTCGAAGATGGAGACGATTTCGCCGTCGAGGATGCGGTTCGTGTTCTTCACCGCGCAGAAGTTGCCGCACATGCTGCAGGTGTCTTCCTTCTCGGGCTTCGACTCGGCGCGGTAGCGGCGCGCCTTCTCGGGGTCCATCGCGAGCTCGAACATTTTGTTCCAGTCGAGGCGCTTGCGCGCTTCGCTCATCTTGTAGTCCCACTCGGCGGCTCCGGGAACGCCCTTCGCTATGTCCGCCGCGTGCGCCGCGATGCGCGCCGCGATGATTCCTTCTTTAACGTCGTCGACGTCGGGCAGGCGCAGATGCTCCGCTGGCGTCACGTAGCAGAGGAAGGCCGCGCCGTGCGACGCCGCTATCGCGCCGCCTATCGCCGAGGTGATGTGGTCGTAGCCCGGCGCTACGTCGGTGACGATGGGGCCGAGCACGTAGAAGGGCGCGCCGTGGCAGAGCGTCTTTTCTATTTCCATGTTCGCCGCTATCTGGTTGAGCGGCATATGTCCCGGCCCTTCTATCATAATCTGCACGTCGCGCGCCCACGCGCGCTTCGTCAGCTCGCCGAGCGTGATGAGCTCGCCTATCTGCGGCGCGTCGGTCGCGTCGGCGATGCAGCCGGGGCGGCAGGCGTCGCCGAGGCTCAGCGTCACGTCGTACTCGCGGCAGATTTCAAGAATTTCGTCGAAGCGCTCGAAGAAGGGATTTTCCTTCCCCGTCATCTCCATCCACGCGAACATTATCGAGCCGCCGCGCGAGACGATGTTCGTGAGGCGTTTGTTGCGCTTGAACTTCGCCGCGTTGTCGCGGTTGAGGCCGCAGTGTATCGTCATGAAGTCGACGCCGTCCTCCGCGTGCATGCGCACGATGTCTATCCACTCGTCCGTCGTTATCTGCGCGAGCGGCTTGTGGTAGTAGACGACCGCGTCGTATATCGGCACGGTGCCGATCATCGCGGGACAGTTCTCCGTGAGATAGCGGCGGAACTTGCGCGTGTCGCCGAATGAGCTGAGGTCCATTATCGCCTCCGCGCCCATGTCGACGGCGCTTTTGACCTTCGCAAACTCCATCTCCATGTCCGTCATGTCGCGCGAGGTGCCGAGGTTCACGTTTATCTTCGTCTTGAGCGCCGCGCCGACCGCGCTCGGCGATATGCACGCGTGCCGCTTGTTGCACGGGATTATCGCGCGCCCCTCCGCCATCTGGCGCATGAGCTCCGCGGGCGCGATTCCCTCCTTCGCCGCGGCGGCCTCCATCTCTTTCGTGATTACGGAATTTCTCGCCGCCTCCATCTGCGTTGCGTAAGCCATAGCGTTCACTCTCTTTCGCAAAAAATAAGCGGGGAGCGCCTGCACGGACGCTCCCCGCCAAAAGACTGTCTCAGCCAAATCTTCCTACGGCGGCATTACCCGCGTCAGGTTCAAGGGTCGAAGCTTCGCGCTTCCTCTCAGCCCGTCGTCCGGGCTCCCCCGCTTGCCTGAGCCTATTAGAGCACCGGCGCGCGCCTTTGTCAACACGCGCGTGCGCGCGGCGCGAAGAAAAATTTTCCCACACCGCGCGCGTTTGGTAGTAGAATAAAAGTCAAGTGTCTTCACACAATTCCCGCGACGGGGAGAGGAGTTTATAAAATGAACATCGCTGAAGAGATACGCAATTTCCGGGCCGAGGGCATAAGCGCGGAGGGAGCCGCGAAGCTTGCGGAGGCGGCGCGGCGCGCGCGCATGTGGGCCGTCGTCGCAACGTCGGCGGCTAAGAGCGGCCATCCGGCCGGCGCGCTGTCTTCAATGGATATATATATGACGCTGCTCGGCGCCGCCAACGTTTCGCCGGAGCTTGCGGACTCGCCTGAGCGCGACCGCATCGTCGTGAGCCATGGGCACACATCCGCCGGCTTCTACGCGGCGCTCGCGGAGTACGGCTTCTTCGACGCTAAGGAGATGGCGGCGAACTTCCGTCGCACCGGCAGCCCGTACCAGGGACACGTCGAGCGCGACGTCCCCGGCGTGGACTGGGGCACGGGCAACCTCGGGCAGGGACTCTCCGCGGGCGTCGGCTTCGCGCTCGCGGCGCGCGCTCGCGGCTCGAAGGCGCGCACGTGGGTCGTCATGGGCGACGGCGAGCAGGTCAAGGGACAGGTCGCCGAGGCGCGCCGTATAGCAGTGAAGGAAAAGCTCGCGAGCCTCACGGCGATAGTCGACTGGAACGACATACAGATCAGCGGACGGCTTGAAGAGGTCATGCCGGTCGACATCCCGGCGCTCTGGGCCGCCGACGGCTGGAAGGTCATCGAGTGCTGCGGCCACGACTACGCGGAGCTCTACAAGGCGCTGAAGGAGGCCGCCGCCTCCGACGTTCCGACGGTCGTCCTCTGCCATACGACGATGGGCAAGGGCGTCTCCTTCATGGAGAACATCCCCGACTACCACGGAAAGCCCGCGTCGGGCGACAAGCTCGAAGAGGCGCTCAAAGAGCTCGGCGGCGACATGGCGCTCTTCGAGTCGGTGCTCGAAGCTCGCAAAGGTCTGCTGCCGAAGGGCCGCAGCGTAAAGCACGAGGCCGCGCAGCTCGACCCCGGCACGCCGCACACTTACACGAAGGAAGATAAGAAAGACAACCGCGGAGCCTTCGGCAAGGCGCTCGCGGAGGTCGGCGAGCTCAACCACGGCAAGGCCGGAGCGACGCCCATCATCGTCTTCGACTGCGACCTCGCGGGCTCCGTCAAGGTTGACGGCTTCGCAAAGGTCTGCCCCGACGAATTCATAGAGGCGGGCATA
>DVKA01000036.1 GCA_018716365.1 Candidatus Caccocola faecipullorum | reverse complement strand
CCGCTTAGGATAAGGAAAAATTTACGTTTTGCACATTTTCACAGAGCCTACTAAGACTATTACGGTTTTAAACATAAAAGAGAAGTATTACTAGGAGGTCTAACCTATGAAACTTGCGGTCAACAAAAAACAGTTTCTCGGAAGCTGGAGCCTCGCCGAAAGAAGCACATCGGCCGGAGGCACCGTCAGCATACTCTCGTCGATATTGGTAAAGGCCTCGGCGGAATCGGTGATACTCCAGGCGACGGACATAAAGACCTCCGTAATCTGCCGCGCCGCCGGAGTTTCCGTGCTGGAGCCTGGAGAGGCGGTCTTCCCGATAAAAATGGTCAGCGACCTTTTCAAAAAGGCGCCGGGCGAGGAATTCACGCTCGACGTAGACGGCGGCAAGGTCGTATTGAAAGCGGGCAGAAGCAAATATAACTTCTCGACCTATCCCGTCAGCGAATTCCCCGCTCTGCCCTCGTCGGACGAGGCCGATCTTTTCTGTTCGATACCTGCGGGCGAACTCGCCAAGGTTCTCGATGAAGGCACTCTGGCCGCGTCGGCCGGCGAGGAATTCCCGCTCTATCTCTCGTCGGCTAACCTTCAGATAATTTCTTCGCGGCTCAACGTCGTCTCTACCGACACTAGGAGGCTTGCGCTTTCGGCGGCCCCGGTCGCCGGAGGCAGGGAGGGCGAGTCCGCGCTGCTTCCTATGAAGGGGATAAAGGAGCTTCAGAGGATACTCGGCTCTCTGACGCCCGAGACTGAGGTGAAGGTGCTCTTCGACGGCGCGCAGTTCTATTTCAAGACGGATACGCTCGAATTCACGGTGCGCCGCGTCGAATCCAAGTTCCCGCCGTACGAGAAGATACTGCCGAAGCACAGCACGCTCGACGTGCTGACCGACCGCGGCGAGCTCATCTCGGCGCTCGAACGCGTCGACGTCATTGTGCGCGACTTCAACAGGATGGCGGTCCTCGACATGGCGCCGGAGTGCCCGTTCGTACTTCGCGGCAAGGCGCCGGACTTCGGACAGGCGAAGGAAGAGATAGAGGCCGAGACGACTGGAGAAAAGCTTCGTATCGCGGTCAATTCTAAATTTTTCCTTGAAGCGCTCAAGGTGCTGCGCGACCCGCAGGTCAAGTTGTCGTTCAACGGACAGTCGGGCCATATGTCTGTGCGGCGCGGCGACGGCGACGACTTCCTCTGTCTCATAGCGCCGATCAACCTCTCGGAAGAGGAGCTGAAGGCCTTCGATTCCGACCTCGGCTAGTAATGGGCTTCAAGAGGGTAAGATTCAATAATTTCAGAAACATTGAGCCCCGGGAGATGCGATGGTCCCCGGGGCTGAATTTGCTGACTGGCGAAAATGGCTCCGGCAAAACGAACATACTCGAAGGGATAAATATAATCTCTGGCTGGGGGCCGCTTGACCGCGGCACGAAGACTCTGTCGATACCGACGTGGAACAGCGGCTCCGACGATGTCCAGCTTACGGGAGAGCTTGAAAGCGCCGAGATAATCAAGGTGAAAATCTCACGCCGCTACGCTATACGAATAGACGATAAAACGTCCAGCGCCTCCGAGCTGCGGTGGAAAATTCCCGTGCTGACCTTCCTGCCGGACGATATGTCGATAGTCGAAGGTTCGTCGGTCTTCCGGCGGCGGCTGCTCGACATGGTGCTCGCTCTGATAATCCCCTCATACGCGGCTAGGCTTTCCGAGTACCGGCGCGGCGTGCGCCAGAAGGCGCTCTTCCTGAAGCGCGGAATGCCGTCTATGATAGCCGACCGCGCGCTGCTTCCGCTCGCCTCGTGGATATGGAGGATGCGCGAGGAGGGGGTAGCGTTGCTCGCTGATTCTTTGGGAGGATTCGAACAGCTCGCGCCGTTCGGTATAGGGCTTTCGCTGAAGCGCGGCGGAGCTGGATTTGAACAGGACTGCGCCGACGATTATGCGAAGGCGCTCGTTGTCAACGGCGAGCGCGAGCGCGCGATGCGTTTTCCCGTCGTCGGGCCGCACCGCGACGATATAATAATTACGTCGCAGAGCCGCCCGGCATCGTCGGCTCTGAGCCGCGGCCTTCGGCGGCGCACTGCGATGGCGCTGATGCTCGCGGCTTCGGAGAGCGTGCGGCGCAAGCTCGGGCGTGAGCCTGTTATGCTTCTTGACGAGGTAGCGGCGGAGCTTGACCCGGCAGGGAAGGAGCGTCTTTTTTCAACGCTCCACGAGCGCGGCGGACAGATATTCGCAGCGACGGCCGAGCCTGTTTCTCCGTCCGTGCCGTGCGCGGTCTATAAGGTATGCTCCGGCAAAATAGACAAAATTGAAGAAAAAGTATAGAGAAGTGAGAAAAAGATGAACATAGGCGAATTTTACGACGTTATTGTCGTCGGCGCGGGCCACGCAGGCTGCGAGGCTGCGCTGGCGGCCTCACGGATGGGCGCGAAGACGCTGCTGCTCTGTATATACATAGACAGCATAGCGATGATGCCGTGCAACCCGTCGATAGGCGGCCCCGCAAAGGGCCACATCGTGCGCGAGATAGACGCTCTCGGCGGCGAATGCGCCGCGGCGGCCGACGCCTCGACGCAGCATCTGCGCTGGCTTAACACGTCCAAGGGCGCAGCGGTGCGCACGCTTCGCGCGCAGTGCAGCCCGCGGCGCTACGGCGACCACTACCGCACCGCGCTGCTGACGCAGAAAAATCTCGACCTCCATCAGGGCGAGGCCGCTGAGCTCATCGTTGAAAACGGCGAAGCGCGCGGCGTGAAAATCGCTACGGGACAGTCGTTCTTCGCTTCGTGCGTCGTGCTTGCGACCGGGACGTACCTCGCCTCGAAGATATACACCGGCCTCAGCTGCCGCGAGTCGGGGCCGCTCGGCATGACGCCGGCGAAGGAGTTGGCCGCCTCGCTGAAAAAAACAGGGCTCGAAATAGGCCGCCTGCGCACAGACACGACGCCGCGCCTCCACTTCGACACGATAGACTGGACCGCGCTCGACTGCCAGAAAAGCATAGACGAGCCGCAGGCCTTCTCGCACTTCGGCGAAAAGCGCGTCTACAGCGGCATGGTCTGCGGCCTCACGCGCACGAACGCCGAGACGCACAAAATCATACGGAAATACTTCGAGCAGTCGCCGCTCTACATGGGCAGGCTCGAAACTGAGGGGCCCAGATACTGCCCTTCCATCGACGACAAGATAATAAAGTTCCCCGAAAAGGATACTCACCCCATCTTCCTCGAACCTATAACGCCTGAGGGGCGCGAGGTCTACGTCCAGAACTTTTCGACCTCGATGTGCCTCGAGGCGCAGTTCGAAAGCGTCCGCACGATAAAGGGCTGCGAGCGCGCGCACATACTGCGCCCGGGCTACGCAATAGAATACGACTTCGTCGTGCCGACGCAGCTGCACCCGTGGCTTGAGACGAAGCCCGTGAAAAACCTCTTCCTCGCGGGACAGATAAACGGAACCTCGGGCTACGAGGAGGCGGCGGGACAGGGGCTCGTCGCTGGAATCAACGCGGCGCTGCGCGTGCGCGGCGAAGCGCCCTTCGTCCTCGGGCGCGACGAGTCGTACATCGGAGTTCTGATAGACGACCTCGTCACGAAGGGGACGAACGAACCCTACAGAATGCTCACGAGCCGCTGCGAATACCGCCTGCTGCTGCGCCACGACAACGCCGCCGACAGGCTGTGCGCGAA
>DVKA01000035.1 GCA_018716365.1 Candidatus Caccocola faecipullorum | reverse complement strand
GGATGTTTTATATAATGAAAATTGTAACTTACTGTTACAGCGAGACAAGCATGTATATATTCAATTTGCCTTACATGATATTTTGAAATGGAGTAAAAACGCGTAGTCTTGTGGGGAAGTAGGAGACATCGTATCTTATCGTAAAAAGTTTCCTGACTTTGTAAATTCAACGCCTGCCAGCCGGGCGCAGCACTGTCAGCGGTGTTTTGTGGAGGCCGGGGGTTTTTGTTGCGGTTACGTCGAAGGGGACGGGGCAGTTCAGTTCGTGGGGGAAGGCGAATGTCAGGCGCTTTTCCGTCTCAGGGTCGCCGTAGCCGTTCAGCGCGAGGAAGGCGTTCGCCATTTCATTTTCTCTCTGATATTCCACGCCGCCACCGGTTTTTCTGGCGGTGAATTCGGCTTTCTGCGGGCTGCGCGAGTTCCAGTTCGTCTCCGCGCGCGCGAGCACGGAGAATTCTTCCGCCTCCGGCGTTATCGTTACGGAGACGACGTTGTGCCCAGGCATTTTCATGTGGTCTATTACGAATTCCGTCGCGCCGTTCGCCTGTACGTACGCCGCGAGCTCCGGGGCGTCGAGCGCCTCGCATACGGCGAAGGCGGCGCTTACGGCGAGCGCCTCGCACTGTGCGAGTTCGCGTCTTTCGTATTCGCCTTTTGTTGCGATGCGCCAGCCGATGAAAAACAGCGAAGCTATCACTCCGGCGAAGATCAGATATTTTGCGATTTTTTGCAGCAGGTTCGACGTCTTCTCTTTCATGAGCGTATTATACAGTATTTCTGCGCGCCGTATGTTAGAATGTCATGCGGTGATGCGCTATGGACGGGCTGAAAAATAAAGAAACTGACAACGCGGTGCGTATAGACGTGGAACAGCCGTACGGGGCGGACATCGTCCGCGACGAGGTGTGGCTCATCTGCGCGGTGGCGAAGTGGGTCGTCCTCGCCATCGTGACCGGGCTCGCCGTCGGGCTGGTCGCCGGCGGATTCCTGCTCGCGCTGCGCTGGAGCATGGACAAGGCCGCTGCGCTTGGACGGCTGCGCTGGCTTCTGCTTTTTCCCGGGCTTTTGATAAGTTATTTCCTTGTGCGCCTGCTTGCGCCGCAGTCGGCGGGCCACGGCACCGAGGCGGTAATCGACGCTATTCACAACAAACGCCGCACGCTGATAGACGTGAAGGCCGTGCCGGTCAAGATAGCCGCGACCATCGTAACAATTTCGTCCGGCGGCTCCGTCGGCATCGAGGGGCCATGCGCGCAGATCGGCTCCGGCGTTTCATACGTCATCGGCAGGCTCTTCAACCTCGACGAATCTGATTTGAAAAAGGTGATAATCTGCGGCATCGCGGCGGGCTTCTGCGCCGTCTTCAGCACGCCTGTGACCGGCGCGATTTTCGCCGTCGAGGTGCTCTTCGTCGGGCAGATATTCTACGACGTCCTCTTTCCTTCTTTAATCAGCGGCATAGTCGGCTATTTCACCGCCGCGGCCATGGGCGCGGGCCACGGCGTCAACATAGCCGTCTCCGTGCCAGAGCTCGGGCCGTGGGCTCTCGCCGCTTCGCTGCTGGCGGGGATTTTCTTCGGAGCCGTCGCAATTGCGAATATTGAGGGAATCCACCTCGCGCAGAAAGGCTTCGCGCGCTTCGGCGTGACGGGGTGGAAGCGTCCCGTCGCGGGCGCGGTCCTGCTGCTTGGGATAGGGCTGCTCTTCGGCGGAGAGTTCCTCGGCCTCGGCAGCGAGACGATATGGGCCATGGTGGCGGGGGAGGAGAGCCTGCCGCTCGGCTTCGCCGTCAAAATCGCGGCTATGGGCATAACGCTCGCCGCGGGCGGCTGCGGCGGCGAAATTACGCCGACCTTCTTCATCGGCGCGTCGTCTGGGCTGCTTTTCTCGATGATAACTGGGCTCGACCCTTCGTTCTGCGCGGCGCTCGGCGTCTGCGCCGTCCTCGCCGCCTCGACGAACACTCCGATTTCCGGCACGCTCTTCGCAATGGAGCTCTTCGGCGCGCAGATAGCGGCCTTCGCGGGCGTCGCCTGCGCGGTATCGTACCTCGTCGTCGGGCACAGAAGCCTCTACCCGACGCAGGTGCTGCTCTCGCCCAAATCGCGCGCCTTCTCCATACGGCGGACGGAGCGGGGGGAGCGGCTTGTGCGCCGCTTCGACAGCATATCGCTGCGCCGCATTGTGAAATTCTATCTTGAACGCATGATAAGCAGGATAATCGAAAGGAGGCGCTGAACGATGCGCAAAGCCCTGAATATGATCCTCACCGCGCTCTCCGCGGCGATACTGATGGTGTGGGTGTGGAAGTTCTTCGGCCCAGGCAGCGAAGAGACCCGCCGCGCTGGAAGCGCCGCGCTCGGCGGCATAGGTTCGAGCTACGGCGGGCTGCTGTGGATTTCCATCTCCGTCGTCTGCCTCGGCTACCTTCTGTGGCGCTTTATGAGCTGGTTCTTCTGGCACAAATACTTCCGCGAAGATCCGCCCGACGAAGAGGAATAAAAAAAGCCCGCCTCTAGGAGGCGAGCTCGTGGTATTCGGCTACTTCTATGGCCTTGTCCGCGACGACGGCCTCGACCCTGTCGCGCTCGCCGCACGGATAGCTGCACGCGAGGCCGCAGCTCGCCGAAATCTGGCGCGGCACGGGAATGATCTTCACGTCCAGCCCCGAGGCGCGGCAGGCCTTTTCAAAGAAGAGCGCCATGTGAGTTGTGTCGAATGTTGCAAGACATTCCATTTCTGCATCCCTCCGCGGAATTACTTCCATCCACATATTTTTACCACATATTTCCGTTATTATAAATAAGCGGGCGCGCTCTCTTGTTCAACCATACAAAGCCGATCGCCGTCCATTTTTGAAACCCCTGCAAAAACGTGGACGTAATCACAAAAACGGGGTAAAATACACAAGTCAAACGAAAGGGATAGAGATTTTATCCTTGCACTCAAGAGGAGGAAAATTGATGACGTTGAAGAAGATTCTTACGGTAATGACGGTCGCCCTGTCGGCGCTCGTCCTCACTGGCTCCGCCTTCGCCGCCGACACGGTGGGAACCATCGACACGCAGAAAGTCATGTTCCAGCACCCGAAATTCCAGCAGGTGCAGCGCCAGGTGCGCGACGTGACCGACAAGCTCCAGAAGGACGCGCAGGCCGCCATTGACAAGGAGAGCGACAACAAGAAAAAGGCCGAAATCTACCAGGCGAAGCGCCAGGAGCTGGCCCAGGAAGAAAGAAAGCTCATGGAGCCGCTCTTCAAGGAGATCAACCTCGCTATGAGGACCGTCGCCAACCAGAAGAAGCTCACCGTAGTCATGGATAAAGGCGTCGTATTCTACGGCGGCACCGACATCACCGACGCGGTCATCGCCGAGCTCAAAAAGACCAGCAAGTAACCCCGCGGTCTGAAACAGGCGTCACGCACGGCGGCTCACATGGGCCGCCTTTTTTCGTGCCGTGATGCTATACTATGTGCGGTTACAAAAACAAGACGGAGGTGCTGTTATGGCTGAAAATCTCAACATAAGCGCGGTACAGATAGACATACCGGAGGACGCGAACGTAATCGTAGGACAGAGCCACTTCATCAAAACGGTCGAGGACCTCTATGAGGCGATGGTGACGTCCGCCCCCGGCATAGAATTCGGAATAGCCTTCTGCGAGGCGTCCGGCGACTGCCTCATCCGCCACGACGGGAACAACGCGGAGATGGAGAAGAGCGCGATAGAAAACGCGCAGAAAATGAACGCGGGACACACCTTTATCATCGTCATGCGCAAATGCTACCCGATCAACGTTCTCAACAGGGTGAAGGACGTGCATGAAGTCTGCCGCATATTCGCCGCGACCGCGAACCCGCTTCAGGTCCTCGTCGCCGAAAGCGCGCAGGGCCGCGGAGTAATCGGCGTCATCGACGGATTCACGACCAAAGGCGTCGAGGACGAAAAGGCCGCCGAAGGGCGCGTCGTCCTGCTGCGCGACATCATCGGATACAAGAGATAGCAGTTCCCGCAATTCAGGAATAAAAACGAAAAATCCCGCGAGGCGCGTGAAAATCCGCCCGCGGGATTTTTTATACCTGACGCCTGCCGCGGCCTTGCGCGCCGCAGTTTACGTCCGCGGAAGCGGGCGGCGAGGCGGCGCAGTCCACATCGTACAAAAGAAGCCGGAACGGTAAATCCGTCCCGGCCTGCCCGGTGCATCCCCATGCACATAAGCGTTTCAACTCACGCGCCGCGAAGGGCGCGACTGCGGACTGCCGTCCGCGGGGAATTTTATCCGCGCGCGGCGGGGATGGAAAACCGTCCGCCGCGCGCCGCCGTCTGCGAAGCGAAGCCGCTTCGTTTACGGACTTTTTATTTGTCGCGCTTCAGCGTAAAGAGCGGCAGCAGCGCGAGAAGAGCGAGCGCGCCCGCTCCCGCGTTGCATCCGCCGCCGCCACCGCCACCGGCGGAGCCGGACGAGCCGGAGCCGCTGCTTGCCGCCGCCGTGACGTTTACGGGGACGGCGAAGGTCATGGCGCTGCCCTCATCGACATAGCCCGGAGTCCCGTCTTTGAGCGTGGAGAAGTCAGTCGTATGGAGCGTAACTTCTACCGTCATCGTCGTCTCGCCTACGGCTTTGCCGGTCAGCGTGATTTTGCCGTTGGAGTACGAGGCCGAGGCGATACCGTCGTCGGCGAGCGTGTATTTCACTTCGCCTGAGCGCACGGCGCCGAAATAGCCGAACGCACCGTCAGGGGCAGGATTTGCAGGCGCAAGGATGAAATCTACCGCCGCAGTGCCGTTTACCGTGACGGGGTTGGGCGACAGAGTGAGCGACGTGACGACGAGGCCCAGCTGGTCCTCTGTGAACGCCCCTACGTTTTCAGTATTACCGCCGTTGCCTGTTGGGTTAGTTAAAGTGCCGTCATAGTTCAGCCATCCGCAGTCTGACAGAGAGCCGTGTAAGCCGTCTCCTGCGATGCCTCCCGTATAAGTTGCTCCATCGGTTACGTTGCCAGTGCTCACGCAGTTTGATATGCTTGCGTAATTATCCCCCGCGATGCCGCCGGCGTCCATTTCTCCATTTATACTGCCTGTATTTATGCAATTTGACACGGCAACGTAGTTCATACCAACTATGCCACCGGCATATGCACCTGAGATTTCTCCGTTATTTGTGCAGTTTGAAATTATACAATTTCCTGAGTTATTGTTGACTCAGCAGATGCCGCCGCTTCTGCCGTTATCATTATTGCCGACAACCTTGCCATTGTTTGTACAGTTCGAGATTGTACCATTGCTGAAGTTTCCCACAATGCCGCCGACACAGGCGTAGTTGCCTGAACCCGTCACGCTGCCTGAGGCGAACGTGCAGTTTGTTATCGTGCCGTCGCTTTGTCCCGCGACTGCACCGGCATAACCGAAGTTTGGACTGTAATTAGCTTTTATGCCGTCCTCGGACGCGGACACCGTCAGATTTTTCACCGTGCCGTCCGCTCCGATGTATCCGAAGAGGCCGACGTATTGTTCTGTGCTGTCGATTGTGAGGCCGGTTATCGAGTATCCGCAGCCGTCGAATGTGCCCGTGTACTGCGTTGTGCCGTTGCCTATCGGCGTCCAATTGTATGACGAAAGGTCAATATCGCCCGTGAGCCGAGCGTTTGCGTTGTTTTCAATTTGGTTTCCGTGAACGTCGACTGCGTCGCCGTTCACGCCCTCGCGGAATTTTTCAAGGTCATACTCGTCGTCGATGAGATAATATCCGTCCGTGTCTTTGACGAGATTGCCGCCTTCAGCGAAGGCCGGGGAAGAGAGGTTGGCGGCGAAGGCCGCTGTGAAGAAAATTAAAATCAGTAAGTGAACTAAAACACTTTTGCGGGGGGGCGTAACCATAGTTCCTCTTAATTGTTTCAGAAATCCACTTTCCATGCGCATTGCAGACATAACCTCCTGTTAGATTTGCGCTCTTGGGGATTTAACCCCAAAGCCTGCCTAAGTCTAAAACTGCGCGGCGCGTTTGTAAATATCGCCGTGTAACAGTTTTGTCTCCGCGCACGAAATTTGCGGCGCGCGTGAAATTTACTCGCCGCGTCCGTGGAGGTGTGAGAGGTATTTTTTGCCGAAGAGCGCGCCGAAGCCGGCGAAGGCCGCGGAGACGGCAAGGCCAGCGAAGAGCGGATCGCCGGGCATACGCGTGAAGGCCCAGGCGAGCATCGCGGCGAGGCCGCCGCAGCATGAGGCGAGCGCCCAGACGGGCGGCAGCAGGCGCGGGCGCAGGACGGAGAGGACGAAGGGGATGAAGCTCCCCGCGCCGCGCAGCCCCATGCTGAGGAAGCTCCATTCAAGTATCATCGAGCCGGTCGTCGCCGTCCCTATGACTGCCGCGACGGCGGTCATGAGCGCGACGAGCGCGGTTTCCGATATGGACGCGGCGGCCTTGGCGAGCGCCGCGGCGGGGCCTTTGTTTTCTGGGCGCGCCGCGTAGCGGGCGAGGCGCTCGCGCGGTATCATGTTTTTCGCAATATTGGTGGCTATGCCGAGCATGAGGCCCGCGGCGCAGCCGACGACGGTGATGACGACGCCGCCCCAGAGCAGGCCGCCTATGAGCGGCGGGAAGGAGTCCATGATGAACCACGAGAGCACGCGGTCCGGCTGGATTTCTATGCCGCGAGCGCGGACGGAGAGGCCGACGGCGGTCCCGAGCAGCCCCATCGGCGGCATGAGCAGCGCCGAGGCGAATGCGCCGCGCCGCGCCGCGTGGAGGTTCTTCGCCGCAGCGAAGGACTGTATGTAGATTTGGGTCGTGAAGACGCCTACTATCATCGAGGCGAGGTAGCCGAGCTCGGGGACGAAGCCGCGCCCGAAGGGGTTGAACCAGGGCTGGAAGGCGAGGTTCTGCCTCATCGCGGAGAATCCGCCCCAGCCGAGCGCCGCGCAGGCGCAGGCGACGAGCGCGACGAAGAGCAGCGCAATCTTGGCTTCGCCGAGTTTTGCGAAGCTTTTCATACCGCCGAAGGCGACGAAGCCCCATATCGAAAGCGCCGCGACGACGGCGGCGGCAGGCGCGGAGAGCGGGAGGACGCCGCGCAGCAGCGCGATGCATGACAGGAACTGCGCGCATATCGAGATGAACGTGCCGAGCGAGGAGGCGGCCGTCGCCGTAAAGGCTATGCCGCGCCCGCAGCGCCCGCCGCCATAGCTCCTGCCGAGGTAGTCCGCTATCGTCGTGATGCGCGACCTGCGCAGCGGCACGGCGAAGCGCAGGCCGAGGAGCAGGCAGCCTATGCCTCCGCCGAGCGCGAACCACCACGCCGTCATGCCGTAGCTGTACGCCATCTGTACCGTGCCGACGGTCGAAGCGCCGCCGACGAGCGAGCCGAGCAGTATGCCCGTGACGCCCGCCGCTCCGGCCTTCCTTCCGCCGAGGCTGTAATCTTTTTTCGGCCCTCTGCTTCCGAGGACGAGCCCCGCCGCGAAGAAGAGCGCGAGGAGCGCGCAGGCCGAGAGGTAGAACAAAGTCATGAAAACCACTCCCGCGAACGATTCCACAATATATTACACCGCGATGCGCTTATAGTCATATTCCGCGCTCTTGTTTTTCTCATCTCTCTTTGTTATTCTTTACACAATGAGTTTGAACTCTGGGGTCAGCATATACGACAAGCTTTCAGGAGGCAGAAAACAAGATGACTTTGCAAGAGCTGGCATCCCTGCTCGATGCCCAAAACGTCTCTACGTCGGACGATCTTAACAGCATTATTGTCAACAACGCCTACGCCTGCGACCTGATGAGCGACGTGCTGGCGTTCTGTACGCCCGGGTCGCTTCTGCTCACGGGGCTGACGAACGTCCAGATCGTCCGCACGGCGCAGATGCTGGACATTCCCGCCATCGTCTTCGTGCGCGGCAAGAGGCCGCTCGAAGAGACGATCCAGCTCGCGGGGGAAAACGGCATACCGATTCTTCTGACGCGGTACAGCATGTTCGAAGCCTGCGGAATACTTTTCGCGAAGGGCATGAAGCCGAGCCAAGATATACAGGAGATATAGGCCATGGGGGCCCCTGTCTGTCTGGAATACAGAATTGAGGGCAACGATTTTATGGTTGCGGGCGCGGCCTCGAACAATATAAAAAATACCCTCAAAATGCTCGGCATAGACTCCGGCATCTGCCGCAGGGTGGCCATCATCACTTATGAGGCTGAGATAAATCTCGTCATCCATGCGGGCGGAGGTATGCTGAAGGCGGAAATTTTCGAAGACCATGTGGTGCTCATCGCGGAGGACGAAGGCCCCGGTATCGCCGACATCGACAAGGCTATGACGGAAGGCTTCACCACGGCGAGCGATCAGGCGCGCGAGATGGGTTTCGGAGCCGGTATGGGGCTGCCGAATATAAAACGCAACAGCGACGTTTTCAACATAGAGTCGGAGGTCGGGAAGGGGACGACCCTGACCTGCACCGTATATTTCAATAAAAAATAGACGCGCGAGGAGGGACTGTCATGCTCCACAGCGTTAAAATCTCAAGGGCGGCCTGCCAGGGGTGCGTCAACTGTATCCGCGTCTGCCCGACCGAGGCGATACGCATAGTCGACGGGGAGATAAGCATTCTCGAAGAACTCTGCATCGACTGCGGCGAATGCCTGCGCTCGTGCCACCGGCAGGCGCTCGGCATAGAGGAGGACGACTGGAACGCGGTCAAGGAAAATCCGAAGGCTGCGATCGTCGCCGACCCTGTATTCTTTTCCCAGTTCAGCCACTACAACGACCCGTCGGCGCTCGAAGCGGTTCTGGCGTCGATGGACGTAAATCTCCTGATGGACGAAATAGAAGAGGCCTTCGATCTGTCTGCCGCCGCCACGGCGCAGATGATAGCGCGCACGTCGCCTTCGTCGCTGCCGCTCATATCCTGCTACTGCCCGTCGGCGCTGAGGCTCATTCAGGCGCGCTTCTCGGAGCTGCTTTCGAGGGTGCTGCCTATATGCTCGCCGCTCGAACTCGCAGCTGACCTTTGGAAAATGCGGACCAACAGCCCCGTTCCGGTCACCCTGCTCGCTCCGTGCTCAGCGAAAATATCGATGGTGCGCGAACCGCAGGGGCGCGAACGCTCGCCGCTCGACTTCGCAGTGACGGTGCGCCGCGTCGCGCGCAGCATCATGGCGAGCAACGTATCCGCCTCGCACGAGC
>DVKA01000006.1 GCA_018716365.1 Candidatus Caccocola faecipullorum | reverse complement strand
TATTGCGATGCTCGAAACGCTGAAAAAATCTCTTATGCAGGAATATTTCTCGATGAGGTGATTCCATGCCCAACTTCACATTTTTAACGCACAAGCCCGAATATGCTATTTTTGCCGCGGCCTGCGTCGAGGCGGAGAATATTTTTCCCGTTTCGCCCGCGCTATGCGCGGTGGGGTGCAGGAAGGCACTTGAGCTTGCGGTGAAGTGGGTGTATGCGGCGGATAAGATGATAACGATGCCGTACCGCGACAACCTCCAGTCGCTGATTCACGAGCGGACGTTCCGCGAGGCGATGGGAAACGACGAAACGTGGGGCAAGCTGCCGTTCGTCGTGCGGCTCGGCAATCTCGCGGTGCATACGGCGCGCAGCGTCGGCGCGGGAGACGCGCTCGCTTCGCTGCGCGCGCTTTTTGAGTTTGTCGAGTGGATTGATTACTGCTACGGCGCGGACTACGAGGAGCGCGCTTTCGACGAGAAGCTGCTCCCGCGCGCGAGGGACGCGGAGGCGGAGAAGAGGGCCGCGGAGAGCGAGCGGCTGGTGGCGGAGCGCGACGCGCGCATCGAGGCGCTGCTGGCGCAGATTCGTGAGATGTCAGCGCTCTACACGGAGAAGAAGGAGGAGCATAGGGAGACGCGGCGCTTCGAGCCGGAGGATTTGTCCGAGTTCGGGACGCGCAAGATTTATATAGACGTTGAGATGAAGGAGGCCGGATGGAAGTTCTCCGGCGCGGACGCGGATGTGGCGGAGGAGTATCCCGTCGGCGATATGGCGGGCGTTCCCGGGCAGGCGGGCTTTGCGGACTACGTGCTTTTCGGGCGCGACGGCCTGCCGCTTGCGGTGGTCGAGGCGAAGCGCGCGAGCCGCGATCCGAACGCCGGGCGCAGGCAGGCGGAGCTTTACGCCGACGCGCTCGAACGCAAATTCGGCAGGCGTCCTGCGATGTTCACGACGAACGGGTTCGAAACTTTTTTCTGGGACGACGCGAGCGGACCGCAGAGGCGCGTGAGCGGCATTTTCAGCCGCGAGGATCTGCAGAAGCTGATAGACCGCAGGAGCGGTCGCCGTCCGCTTTCGTCCGTCAGGATAGACGATAAAATCACGGACCGCTATTATCAGAAGGAGGCCGTCCGCGCCGTCTGCGCGCAGGTGGAGCGCGGCGCGCGGCGGCATCTGCTCGTCATGGCGACGGGGACTGGGAAGACGCGCACCGCTTCGAGCCTTGTAGACGTGCTGAGCCGCGGCGGGTACGTTACGAACGTCCTTTTCCTCGCCGACCGCATAGCGCTGGTGAAGCAGGCGAAGGACGCCTTCAAGAATTATCTGCCTGATATGTCGCTCTGCAATCTCTGCTCGAACAGGGACGACAAAAGCGCGCGCATTGTTTTCTCAACCTATCCGACGATGCTTAACGCAATCGACTCGGCGCGCGCGGAGGACGGGCGGAGGCTTTTCACCCCCGCGCATTTCGACCTCATTATCATAGACGAGAGCCACAGGAGCATTTTCAAGAAGTACCGCGCGATTTTCGACTATTTCGACGCCATGCTCGTCGGCCTGACGGCGACGCCGAAGACCGACGTGGACCGCAACACCTATGAATTTTTCGAGATGGAGCAGGGCGTGCCGACCTACGCCTACGACTACGACACGGCGGTGAACGCCGACAGGGTGCTCGTGCCCTATTACAATTACGAGGTTCGGACGAAGTTTCTCGAAGAGGGGATAACATACGACGATTTGTCGGACGAGGATAAAGAGCGCTACGAGGACGATTTCGCTGAGGATGGCGAGATGCCGCAGTTCATTCCGTCGGCTCAGCTCAATAAATTCGTTTTCAACGAGACGACTGTGGACACGGTTTTGCAGGACCTGATGGAGAACGGCATCCGCGTAGAGGGCGGAGACCGCCTCGGCAAGAGCATTGTTTTCGCGCAGAACAAGGATCACGCTGAGTTCGTAGTGGAACGGTTCAACAAACTCTATCCGCAGTACCGCGGCAGGTTCGCGCGGCGCGTCGTCTGCGACGACTCCTACGCGCAGACTTTGCTGGAGGATTTTGAAATTCCCGACAAGGAGCCGCACATAGCCGTATCCGTGGACATGATGGACACGGGCATAGACGTGCCTGAGGCGGTGAATCTGGTATTTTTCAAGAAGGTGCGCTCGAAGACGAAATTCTGGCAGATGGTCGGCCGCGGCACGCGGCTCTGCCCGGGGCTGCGCTGCGTCGATAAAATCGACGGAGAATATACGGATAAGCGCCGTTTCATAATTTTCGACTACTGCGGGAATTTTGAGTATTTCCGCGCGCATAAGGAGGGCTTCGATGGGCGCGAGGTGAAGACGCTCTCCGAGAGCCTCTTCGGCAGGCGCGTGAAACTCGCCGCGGCTCTGGAGGACGGAGCCTATTGCGGAGAGGATTTTCAGAGCTGGCGGCGCGAGCTTACAGAGCGCTGCCGCGCGCAGGTCGCGGCGCTGAATACGTCGCTCGTATCCGTCCGCCTGAATTTGCGCTGGGTTGAGAAATTCAAACTCGCGGAGGCCTACGCGCACATCGGCGAGAGCGACAAGAGCGACTTGCTGCGCCATGTCGCGCCGCTCGTCTATTCCGACGAGGACGACGAATTTGCGAAGCGGTTCGATAATTTCATGTACGGCCTGATTCTGGCGAAGATGGAAAAATCTCCGGCCTTCCGGTACGCGAGGAAGCAGCTCTGCGCCGTCGCGGAGGCGCTGGAACGCAAGGCCGCCGTGCCGCAGGTGGCGGAGAAGCTGGATTTCATACGCGAGGCGCAGACGGAGGAATTCTGGAGCGCGGGCGATATTCTGCTCTTTGAGCGCGCGCGGCGCGAACTGCGCGAGCTTATAAAATTTCTCGACGACGGAGGCGAGGAGCGCCGACGCGCAGTTACGAAGCTCGCGGACCCGGTGCTCGAACGGCGCGAGGGCGAGAGACTTGAAGCGGGCTACGACTTCGACGATTACAGGGCGAAGGTCAATCAGTATATCAACGAGCACGGCGACATCCCGGCGATTTACAAGCTGACGCACAACGTTCCGCTCACGCGGGAAGATTACGCTGCGCTTGAGCGGGTGCTGACCGTCGAGCTGGGCAGCGCGGAGGACTACCGCCGCGAGTTCGGGGAGACGCCCTTCGGCCTTCTCGTGCGGAGCATTGCGAAGATGGACCGCGCCGCCGCTATGGAGGCTTTCTCGAAATTCATAAACGACCAGTCGCTCAACGACGCGCAGATAGCGTTCGTGAGCAAGGTGATTTCCTACATCGAACAGAACGGGTACATGGAGGCGGAAGATCTGCGCAGGCCGCCGTTCGACAAAAAGGGCTTCGCTCGCCTCTTCGACGCGAGGACGGGCAGCGCGCTCATATCCGCGATAAACGCCGTCCGCGACAACGCGGTGAACGTGCGCGCGTAAAGGCCCAGGGCTACAGCATTTACCTCTTAATCCCAAACAACACATTAAGCATAAGCTCAGGCGTCATAGCAGCCATAAACCTTATCCTTTTCTTGCTCACGCGTCCGTATCTGGCGTTGTTGAGCAGGGACAGTGCGGTTTTTCTCAGAACGTTCATACACAGCGGCGAGTTGTCTTTTCTAGCTCTCGCCGCGTCTTCTCGAAATATTACGTCCAACGACCAGTGCAGATTGTTCTCTATCGCCCAATGGCTTCTTACCGCGTTGGCAAATTCTTTTACGTCCGTCAGCGTCGTGATGAAGTATCTCGTATGTTCCCGCACAGCGTCTTTCTCATATACTGTGCTCTTTGCCTCGCCAACCGCTTTCAGCCCTTTCCACTCTTTACGCCCATCCAGCCATGAGATGTCTGTCAGA
>DVKA01000034.1 GCA_018716365.1 Candidatus Caccocola faecipullorum | reverse complement strand
AATCCCGTTAGAATCTATTCCCACGATGAACAGTATGGTTACTGCAGTCGAGGATATATATGATAAGGCGCTGGACGCGCACAGCATAGGAGGAAAACGGTGAAGATACTCCATTACGTAGATGAAAACAGGCTTGCCTGGGGCGAGACTTGGATACAGCTGATAAAGGAGCTTACGATTCAGGGGACGGATAACTTCATAGTGTGCAGGCCCGGCGGCACGCTTGCGGCGCGTCTTCAGGAAGAAGGGCTGAATTTTGAAACGGCGGCGCCGGTGGTGCAGGCTCTGCCTTTTACGAATATTGCTCTTGGGCGTATATTGAAGCGGGAAAAACCGGATATTATCCATACGCGCCTTTCGGCTGCTGCGCTTATCGGCGGCTGGTGGGGCCGGCGTATGGGGATTCCGGTTGTGGAGACGATCGATAAATATCCGAAACTTAAATACTACAAAGACGCTTCTATGATTTTCCCGTGCTCGACTGCCGTGATGGAGCATATGCTGAAAATAGGTTTCCCCGCAGAAAAGGCCGTCGTCGTATATAATCCGATTGATATTCCGCGCTATCGCAGGGATATGGATGTGCGGAACGAGGTGCGTGCTAAGTACGGTGTGGCAGACGGCACAAGGGTTATCTTAGGCGCTGGGCGTTTCGTTGACTGGAAGGGATTCGAATATCTTATAGAAGCGTACGCCGATTTCCTGCAAAAAGGAGCTCCGGCAGACACACGCCTGTGGCTTGTCGGAGACGGGCCGGAGATGGCGAGGTACAGAAGTCTTGTTGAAAAGCTTGGGCTTAACGAAAAGACATCGTTTCATGGCTATGCTAGCGACATTAGGCCGTGGTTATGGGCTGCCGACATTTTTGTACAGCCTTCGCAGGGGCCCGAGGGATTCAGCCTGATGCTTCTTGAAGCAATGGCGGCTGGCCTGCCTTCGATAGCTACCAATATCGGCGGAACTCCCGATATAATTAAAGATTGCGAAAACGGCTGGTTTATGCGTACCGGCGACGACAGCGGTCTCGCGGAAAGGCTGCGTAGCGTGCTTGGGAATGAAGCGCTGCTCGACGCAACGGCTGCGAAAGCTGTTGAAAGCGCGTCGGAGTTTAACGTGCATCGTATCGCCGCCGAGACTATAGCCTTATATAGAAAGGTCATTGAGGATTATAGGAGCTGAAGCTCTTACATACCCGATATGTTTTGCAAGATTATTAAAAAAGCGTGTGCTTCGTAATGGAAGCACGCGCTTTTTATGGATTTGCTAATTCTTTTCGTGCCAGCGCATCGCTGTTTCCACGATTTCGTCGATCGACGAGTGGTTCAGCTGCCAGCCGAGTGTTTGCTGCGCGGCGGCTGAGTCTGCTACGAGTACCGGAGGGTCGCCGGCGCGGCGCGGGGCGTCATGCGCGGGGACTTTTTTGCCGGAGAGGCGCTCGACGGATTTTATCACTTCGAGCACGGAGTAGCCTGAGCCGGTGCCGAGGTTGAGCTTCAGGTTTTTGCCGTCGGACGTGAGCTTTTCGAGCGCCTTCAGGTGCGCGGAGGCGAGGTCCGTCACGTGGACGTAGTCGCGCACGGCGGTGCCGTCCGGCGTGTCGTAGTCGCGGCCGAAAATTTTGATATTCTCGTGCCGTCCGAGGGCTGCGAAGATTATGAGCGGGATAAGGTGCGTCTCCGGCTCGTGCAGCTCGCCGGTCTCGCACTCCGGGTCGGCTCCCGATGCGTTGAAGTAGCGCAGCGCCGCAAATTTTATGCCGTGGGCGGCGGAGAAGTCTTCCATCATGCGCTCGATGAAGAGTTTGCTCGCGCCGTATGGATTTATCGGGCTTTGCGGATGTTTCTCGTCTATCGGAGTGTAGAGCGGCGAGCCGTAGGTCGCGGCGGTGCTTGAGAAAATGATTTTATCGCAGCCGCCGCGCATCATCGCGGAGAGCAGCGAGAGCGTTCCCGCCGTGTTGACGCGGTAGTAGTCTTCCGGCTTTTCCACGGACTCGCCGACGTACGTGAGCCCCGCGAAGTGAAAGACGGCTTCGGGTTTGTACTCTTCAAATATTTTTGCGAGGCGCTCCGTGTCGAGCACGTCGCATTCGCAGAAGGGCCCCCATTTGACAAGCTCTCTGTGGCCGCGGAAAAGGTTGTCCACCGTCACAGGGTTGTATCCGGCCTTCGCCAGCTCCTTGCAGCAATGGCTGCCGACGTATCCGGCGCCGCCCGTCACTACGCAGTTTCTCATTGTTTACAGCCTCTTTCCGAGCTCGTAAGCTTCTTCTATATATTTCTGTCCTTCGTTCGCCACGGCGTCCTTCGGGTACATACCGAGCGCGTATATTTCTCCGGCTATCTCCCATTTCGTGTAGCCGCAGGCGAGCTTGAAGGATTCTTTGAGGCCGTCGAAGCATTCTGCCTCGGTGTCGCCGGCCGCTGATATGAGCACGGCTTTCTTCCCGCGCACGTCGATTTTCGAGTTTTCGGCGAAGAACGGAAGCAGCCTGTCCCATACCGGCTTTATCTGCGCGCTCCACGAGTAGAAGTAGAGCGGCGAGGCGAGGACGACGACGTCGGCCGCGGCTATCGCTTCGTGGATTTCGCCCATGTCGTCTTTCTGTACGCAGGGCGTTCCTGTCGCCCAGCAGTGGCGGCAGTCGAGGCAGCCGTTGAGCTTCTTCCCCTGAAGCCTGACGCGGCGCACTTCGCAGCCGTTTTCTTCCGCTCCCCTGGCCAGCGCTTCGGCGAGCGTCTCTGTGTTGCCGTCCTTACGCGGGCTTCCGAGCAGTATCGTTACGATTTTCTTTTTCTCCACAGGTAACCACCCCGTAACGTAGATTTGATATTGATATTATAGTTTTAAGGACGGAATTAGGCTAATATCTCCCGCGTAATGATACAATTAGCTAAATTTAACGTAGTCTCTTTTTCTGCGCGGCGGTTTCGGAACGCGTGGTAGAATAAAGAGACTATGAGTATTCAGGAGGAATTGCGTAATGCTTTTGTGCCGGGATTTCAAGTTTGATGCGGCGCATAATCTTATACATTATCATGGGAAGTGCGAGCGTCTGCACGGGCATACGTACCGGCTGCGGGTCGTGCTTGAAGGCGAGCCTGACGCGGAGGGGATGGTTTTCGACTTCGTGGACCTCAAGAGGGCCGTCAACGAGCTTGTGCTTGACAGACTCGACCACGCCTATATCAACGATATAATCGCGCAGCCGACGGCGGAGTATATCTCGCGCTGGATTTTCCGCGAGCTCGACGCGCCGCTGCGCCGCGATAACTGCCGGCTGTTCGAGGTGCAGCTCTGGGAGACGGAGGGCTCTTCCGTAATCTGCCGCAGGGAGGACGTAAAAGATGCGTGACGTCCAGAACGAATCCGACGACAGAAATCTGGCGATCGACCGCGTGGGAATAAGCGGTATTTCTTGGCCCATCTCCGTGCCGGACCGCGAGAACGGAGTGCAGGAGACTGTCGCCGAGGTGAGCCTTTCCGTTTCGCTTCCACAGGACTACCGCGGCACGCACATGAGCCGCTTTATAGAAGTTTTGAGCGCGCAGGAGAAGAAAGTAACCTTCCATAATATGGAGGGGCTTCTCGCCAATCTCAAGGAGCGCCTCCACGCGGAGGACGCGCACGCTGTTTTCGATTTTCCGTATTTTATAACTAAGAGCGCGCCGGTCAGCGGAGCGCGCGGCCGCGTGAGGTGCGATGTGCGTTTCGACGCGGCGATGCTCGGCGGCGATTTCGACCTTGTGACGACGGTCGTCGTGCCGGTGCAGACGCTCTGCCCATGCTCGAAGGAGATTTCCGAGTTCGGCGCGCACAATCAGCGCGCGCACGCCTCCATCTCCGTGCGCCTCGGCTCGTTCGTCTGGCTCGAAGAGTTTATAGATGCCGCGGACAAATGCGCCTCGGCTCCGATTTACAGCCTTTTGAAGCGCGAGGATGAAAAGTACGTCACGGAGCGCGCTTACACGAATCCGCGTTTCGTCGAGGACGCGGTGCGCGAGCTTGCTCTCCTCATGCAGGCGGACGAGCGCGTGCGCTGGTTCCGCGTTTCGGTGACGAGCCACGAAAGCATACACAACCACGACGCCTTCGCCGTGATTGAAAAGGATAAGAGAAAATGACTTCGATGAAGAAACAGCTCCGTCGCGCGATGCTGAACGACGCGGGGGCCGAGCGCGCGAAACGCGGGCATCCGTGGATTTTCCGCGGCAGCCTGCTTCAGGTTCCGGCCTGCGCGCCAGGCGACATTATCGCCTTCGCGGACAGGCGCGGCGAGACGCTCGGCTGGGGGCTGTGGAGCGAGAGCGCGCTCTGCATCCGCGTGCTGTCGCTCGGCGCTCATGAGCCGGACCAGATGGCGCTGCTGCGCAGGCGGATCGAGGCGGCGCTCGAAGCTCGCAAAAAATGGTGCGCCGGCGAGGAATGTTTCCGCTGGGTGCACGGCGAGGGCGACCGTCTGCCGGGCGTTACGGCAGACCTCTACGGCGACGTTCTGTCGCTCCAGCTGTCGGCATACGGCTGGTACCGCCACGCGGACGAAGTGGCGAAGATTTTCCGCAAAGTTAAAAAATTATCGGCGGTCATACTGCGCAACGACACGAAGCACCTCGACAAGGAGGGAATCCCGCGCGAGGTGAAGCCGCTGCTCGGCGAGATGCCGGAGAAACCTCTGCGCGTGCGCGTGGGAGACACGCTCGAACTCGTAGACGTGGCCGGCGGGCAGAAGACTGGCGCGTACCTCGACGTGAGGCACGTCCCCGCGCTCGTCGAACCGCTCTATAAAGGCGCGGAGGTGCTGGACTGCTTCTGCTATCAGGGGCACTTCACGGCGCACGCGCTGAAATCGGGCGCTTCCCGCGTCACGGCGATAGACCAGTCGGAGGCGGCGCTCGACCGCGCGAAGGAGAACCTCGCGCTCAACGGCCTCGACGGCTCGCGCGCGGAATTCCGCTGCGGCAACGCCTTCGACATAATGCGAGAGATAGACGCGGAGCGCAAGCGCTACGACCTCGTAATCATGGACCCGCCGCCTTTCTCGCCGTCGAAAGGCCAGCTCGACTCGGCACGGCGCGGCTATAAGGAGCTTGCTGTGCGCGGCTTCCGCCGCCTCGGCCCGGGCGGGCATCTCGTCTTTATGTCGTGCAGCCACGCTTTCACGCGGGATATGCTCTTCGACGTGCTGGCCGACGCGGCGCGCGACGCGGGGGCAGTCTGCCGTGTGGTGCGCGAGATACATCAGCCCGAGGACCATCCGGCGCTGCTCGGAGTTCCCGAGACGGACTACCTCAAGGGCTTCGTTATGGGAGTGGAAGAATGACGGATATTAAAGCCGCGCTTTTTGATTTCGACATGACGCTCGTCGACAGCAGCTGGGGCATAGCCTACTGCACAAACGAGTTCGCAAAGCTTAAGGGGCTGCGTCCCGTGCCGCGAGAGACAGTCATGGCGGCGATAGGCCTCACTATAATAGACAGCTGGAAGATGTACTGGGGCGAGTTCCATCAGGAGTGGCTCGAAGAGTACAGGACGAAGTTCCGCGGGGAGGAGCGCAAGATGATGCGGCTGTTCCCCGACACGCTCTCCACGCTCGACGCGCTGCGCGGCGCGGGAGTGAAGGTCGGGCTCGTCTCGAACAGGCAGTTCGCCCGCAACCCGGTCGAATACCTCGGCATCACGGACAGGTTCGACGTCATAATCGGCCTTGAGGACGTGACGCACGCGAAGCCCGACCCCGAGCCGCTGCTGACGGCGCTCTTGCGTCTCGGCGTCGAACCGGCGCAGGCCGTCTACGTCGGAGACACCGACATAGACATGAAGACCGCCGCCGCCGCGGGAGTGCGCGGCATAGGCGTGACGACGGGAAACTTCAGCGCGGAGCAGCATACCGCCGCCGGAGCGTGGCGCGTCTGCGGCAGCCTCGCCGAGGTCGCAGCGCTCTTAGGGGCCGCCCCGCGCAAGTAATATAATAATGGTAAGGAAGTACGTCCCGGAGAAGAAAAACAGGGCCTTCAGCATAACCTACTGGCTCGGCGTGCTCGTCATAATAGTGCTGTGGATATGGGCATTCAAGCTCTATTTCGACAGGTACGAATATCTCCACCCAGACATAACGTGGGCGACCCCGGGAATAGACACGCAGCTCGTACGCGTGCGCGGCTTCCTCCTGTGGAAAGAGAACGTCATACGCGCGCCTGTCTCCGGCGTATGCGTCTACCCGCTCGGCAAAGGGCCCGTGCGCGTCCCGCGCGGCGCGGTCATCGCGCGGGTCGGGGGACGCGACGTGAAGGCCTACCAGCAGGGATATTTCGTCGCCGGCAAGGACGGGCGCGAGCAGGGCTGGCGCTATTCGGCGCTCTGGCACGCGAAGCGCAGCGAGTTCACAAAGGAGTCGAAGTTGCGTTACTTCGGCGACGGCGCGCAGGTGGCGCGCGGGCAGATGATAGGCAAGATAGCGGAACAGCCGCAGGAGCTGCGTTTCATCGGCTACCTGCCCTCGCGGGGCGACATAGCGAAGCAGCTCAAGAGCGAGAAGCTCCGCGTGCGCATGGACGCTGAGGACACCGTCTCCGACGCAGTGGTGCGCGTCACGCGCAAGGACGGCAAGCTGACGAAATTCGCGCTTGCGATGCCGTGGTTCCCGCCCGAAATGCTGAAGTCGCGCAACTACGAGCTGATAGTAGACGCGGGGCAGACGCGCGGCGCGATGATTCCGCAGAGCGCGCTGCTCGAAAAGGGCGGCAAAAAGGGTGTTTACATGATACGAGGCGCGCGCGTCGTCTTCGCGCCCGTATCGGGGAAGACGCTGAACGGCGGCATGTTCCTCGTCACCAAGGGAATATCCGTCGGAGACGCCGTCGTAGAGGACGCCGCCTCCGCGAGAGAAGGAAGGATACAGCTGTGGTAAGCGCTATAAAAGAAAACGTCGAAAGGATAAGGGGCGAAATCGCAGAGGCCGCGCGGCGCGCGGGCCGCAGGGCGGACGAGGTGCGCCTCATGGGCGTCACTAAGTTCCATCCGCTTGAAATGATGCTCGAAGCTGCGCCGCTGCTCGACCTCGTCGGCGAGAACCGCGTGCAGGAGGCGGCGGAGAAACGCGCCGCATGGCCCGAAGGCACGCCGTGCTGCCCGTGGCACCTAATCGGCCACCTACAGCGGAACAAGATACGCCGCGCGCTCGAGAACTTCGATTTGGTCGAGAGCATAGACGCGCTCGAAACGGCCTACTCGATGGACCGCGTGCTGCGCGAGGGCGGTGCGGAGCGGACCTTCCCGATATTCATAGAGGTCAACATGTCGCGCGAGCCCGCGAAAAGCGGCGTCGCGCCCGAGGAGGCGGAGCGGCTTCTCGAAAGCATAATAAAAAGCGCGCCGTCGCTTCATGTCGAGGGGCTTATGACCGTCGCCGAGGACACCGACGACGAAGCGGTGCTGCGCGCCACTTTCGGCGGACTGCGTGAGCTGCGTGATAAACTCGCGGCGGCCTCCGGCCTTCCTCTGCCTGAGCTCTCGATGGGCATGAGCGGCGATTTCGCGCTCGCCGTCGAAGAGGGCAGCACGATAGTCCGCGTCGGCAGCGCGATATTCGGTCCGAGAAATTACGGCTAAACCGACTTTATATAAAGGAGCAGATGAAATGTCCGAACTTTTAACCTCTCTTGACGTTGTGAACCAGTCCTTCAAAAAGAGCCTGCGCGGCTACGACGCGGCGGAGGTTGACGAGTTTCTCGACCACGTCGCCGAGACGCTCCAGTTCTACAACCAGAGGACGAAGGAGCTCGAGCGCGACCTCGCGTCGAAGCAGGAGGCGCTCGCCGAGTACGACAGGATGAAGGACGTGCTCCACGAAGCGCTGCTCATGGCGCAGAAGAGCGCCGACGACCGCGTGAAGAGCGCGCGCGAGCAGGCGAACAAGATAATAGCCGACGCCAGGGAGCAGGCCGACGCGATGTGCCGCGAGGCGGCGAGCGAGGCCGAGCGGCTGCGCGCGGGCGTCGAGCAGATACGCAACATCCGCGACATGTACGCACAGGAGTTCCGCGGAATCCTCGCGAAGTTCGACAACCAGCTCAACCAGGCGATGAACTCGCAGCTCGGCGGCGCGGTGGACAGCGTCCTCGAAGTGCGCGAGAAGCCCGCGGACGAGCCTCAGCCCGAAGAGACCGCCGAGCCGCAGCTGAAATCCGAGCCGGGCGACTTCGCTGCGGCGTGCGGGATGCTCGGCGTAGACCCGCAGGAGATACTGAAATAGCGGCGGCCCGCCGTGGATGAAAGACTCTCGGCCCCGCTCTCCGTCATAAAGGGGGCGGGGCCGCGCAGGGCCGCGCTGCTTAAAAAGCTCGGCCTCCGCACAATTTACGACCTGCTGTTCTTCTTCCCGAGAAAGTACGAGGACCGCAGGAACGTCAGAAAAATTTCCGCGCTCGTGCCCGGCG
>DVKA01000033.1 GCA_018716365.1 Candidatus Caccocola faecipullorum | reverse complement strand
TGAGCCGCGCGTCCGGTGAACTCCGCGTCGAACTTCGTGGAGCAGAGGAAGCCGCCGGTGCCGCTGCATACGCATCCAGTGGGCAGGCCGAGGCCGAGGTGCGCCGCTATAAAATAGTCCGCGCCGCGCGCAAGGGCCGCCATCGGATAGGCGCCGCGGTCTCCCTCTTCCGCCGGCTGGAATATGAGCCTTATCGTGCCGCGCAGATTTTCACGCGAGTTTATGAGCATCTCGGCGAGCGCAAGCCCCACAGCTGCGTGCCCGTCGTGTCCGCAGGAGTGCGAAAGCCCGGCGTTGACCGATGCGAAACCGAGCGCCGCGGGACGATGCGAAGATTCTGTGTTTTCGGCCGTCTCGACGCAGTCTATGTCGAAGCGCATGACTGTAAGCGGCCCGTTGCCGCAGTCGAGTTCGGCGCAAAGTCCGGTGTATTCGCCTATGCGAGAGAGCATTTCCGCAGGCGCGCCCTGTTCAAGCGCGCGCCGCTTTTCGGCCTGCACGTCTACGTCGCGCCCCATAACTTTATCAGGTTCTATAAATTCATCCGCGAAGCGCACGCGCCAGCCGAGCCGCTCAAGCACGTCAGCGCATATTGACGTCGTGCGGAATTCCGTCCATCCGCGCTCGGGGTATTTATGGAAATCGCGGCGGCGCGCCGTCATTTCTTCGATTATTTTCTGCGGTATCTCCATTATTTGAGCGCCTCGCTCCATTCTGCCTCTTTGAAGCCCGTCAGCACGCGGCTCTCCGTCGCTAGCAGCGGGCGCTTGACGAGCATCCCGTCCGTCGCGAGCAGCTCTATCTGCTCCTCTTCAGACATAGTGGGAAGTTTGTCCTTGAGGCCGAGATTTTTGTAGGCGTTGCCGCTGGTGTTGAAAAATTTTTTCAGAGGCAGCCCCGAAAGTTTGTGCCACGTGCGCAGCTCCTCCGCGCTCGGGTTGTCCGTCTTGATGTTCCTCTCTTCGTATGCGATTCCGTTGTTTTTGAGCCACTCCGCGGCTTTTTTGCAGGTGCTTCACGAAGGGTAGCAGAGCAGAAGCATGAAAAAGTTCCTCCTTTTAAGGTTAGAAGTAGTCGGATATGTAGGGCGTCTGCTGCTCGATAGCGTCTTCGAGCATATCTATTACTTCGTCGTTCGAGCGTATGCGCCCGATTTTCGCAAGATAGTCGGGACGCTTGTAGCCCATCAGCATCGTCGTCATCGTCTGTATGTTTATCTCGTCGGCGCACTGTTCCGGTATGCGCTCTGCGCGCCCGACGCCCTCCTTCGATATGGAAAGGCGGAATGCCCCTTGGTTGCATTCCATAATCGGGTCGGAGAGGGTGAACTTCCATTCTCTGTCCACGATGTCGGCCTTGAAAGGATAGTCCGCTATGAAAGACTGGAAATCTACGATACGTGCCATGTAATAGGGAGAGATTGTCTCTTTTATGCTCGCGTCCTCAAGCAGGAAGGCGAGCGGCTCGTCCGTGTACGTGTCGCCCTGTACTTGGTCGATCATCGAGAAATGCGCCGAGACGAAATTCCACAGTCCCGTGCGCGCGTCCTCGTTGTTGAAAATCATGTCCTTGATGTGGAAAATTTCATTCGCAATCCAGTATATGACGTAGCCGTCCGGCTCGTTGTGCTCGTTGTAGTAGACCGCCGCCATTATGTCGTCGGGGTCCCAGAGCCAATATTCGTTCCACGCCAGCTCGTCGCGCAGCACAGCGCCGTGCGTGCGCATCGCGTAGCGCTCATAGGTCTCCTTCAGCTCCGGGCCGTCGGTCTTGACGCGGCGCACGTCGCCAGCGACCTGCCGGCTCTTCGGAAGCTGGTAGTCTTCAATCTCATACGAAATTTTGTCGGAGATTATCTCCCAGCCTTTGCGCCTGTAATAGGGGATGGAATAGGGATAAAGATATGAAATGTACTGTCCGCGCTTTTTCATGTTCTTGAGCGCCTGTTCGAGCAGCTTGTGCATCAGCCCCATGTTCGAGTACTCGGGATATGTGCCGACGCCCGTGAGGCCTCCCATCTTGTAGGTCCTGTCGAAGACGCGCACCTGCATCGGGTAGACCGCGGCCTGCGAGACGAGCATATCGTTGTCGAACCAGCCTATGACGTCGGCCTTCTTCATCGTCGGGAACTTCGCGTGGATGATTTCCTTCTCCTGCCAGCCGACGGAGTGCAGCTCCTGGTCCGTCACCTGAAAGACGTAGCGGAGCAGCGCGTTGTACTGCTCCATGTACTCGCTTCCGACCGGCTTCATTTTTAGATTTTTCTTGTTCATAGCACCGCCTCTTTCGCGCCGTTGTTTTCAGCCGCTTCAGGCGCTTTTGCGTTCGTCTTAAAATTATAGCGCAGCGGCGGATAATAAAAAATCCGGCTCGCGCGGAGCCGGACGTTTTTTATTCTTTTTTGCCTGCGGATTCTATCTTCGCTATCGCTTTGTCCAAGAAGTCCGCCTCGTAGTATTCTATGTTGCCTGCGTCGCAGAGCGCCGCGAGTTCCGGGGCGATTGGGATTTCTCCGAGGAAGTCGAGGCCGTACTTCGCCGCCGTCTCCGCGGTGCGCCCTTCGCCGAAGATTTTTATTTTCTTGCCGCAGTCGGGGCACTGGACGTAGCTCATATTCTCGATGACGCCGAGGATGGGGATGTTCATCTCCTTCGCCATACGCAGCGCCTTCTCGACGATGAGCGAGACGAGCTCCTGCGGCGAGGCGACTATTATGATGCCGTCGACGGGCAGCGACTGGAATACCGTCAGCGGCACGTCGCCCGTTCCCGGCGGCATATCGACGAAGAGATAATCCTCGTAGCTCCAGATTACGTCGCTCCAGAACTGTTTGACGACCTCCGCAATCGCGGGGCCGCGCCAGATGACCGGCGTCGCCTTGTCCTCCATCAGGAGGTTCACCGACATGATGTCGATGCCGCCCTTCGTGCGGCAGGGCAGTATGCCGGACTCGTTAGCCGCAGCCATCGCGTCTACGCCGAACATCTTCGGTATCGACGGCCCCGTGATGTCCGCGTCGAGAATTCCGCACTGGCGTCCCTTCTTCTGCATCGCGGAGGCGAGCAGCGAGGTGACGAGCGATTTACCGACGCCGCCCTTGCCGCTGACGACGCCGACGACTTTTTTAACGTCGCTCAGAGCGTTCGCCGCGACGCGGAAATCGGGCTTTTCCGCCTCGGAGCATTTCTGCTGGCAGTTTCCGCAGTCGTGCGAACAGTTTTCCTGTGCCATTAAGCGCATCTCCTTTTATTGAAAATTGAACGGGCGCCCTTCCTCAAGCGCCCACGTCTATATCACGAGTGAATATTAGCCGCCGCGCGCGAAAATGTCAAATATAGTCAGATGCCGCGCGCCGCGCCGCCGTCAGAGCGCGTACTCGTAGAGCAGAAAATCGGTCAGCCCCGTGTCCTCGTAGAAGAGTTTCACGCGCGAGACGAAGCGGAAGCCCTCCGACTCATAGAGCCTGACTGCGGGAATGTTGCCGTTGAGCACGTCGAGGCGCAGCGCCCTGTGCCCGCGGCTGCGCGCGATCTCCTTCGCCGCGGCTACGAGTTCGCGCGCGAAGCCGCGCCCGTGGTGCGATGGCAGCACGCCGAGCGCGTGGATTACGGAAAATTCTCCGTCCGCGGCGCGCACGCTCCACGGCGCGCCGTCGTAGCCATCCGCGCCTTCGCCGTTGATTACCATCGCCGCGGCTGTTTCTTCGCCGGTCAGCCCAATGTAAAGTTCGCCGCGCTCTATCGACGAGCGCAGGAAATCGTCCGACGGATATACGCATTTCTCCCAGCGCGGGTGAAATTCCGAGCCTTCCATCATATCTATGAGTTCGTGGTAAAAGCCGCGGACCGCCGCGAATTCTCCGGCGCGCGCGGCGCGTATGTCGAGCATGGCTTTCCCTCCTGCGCTTCAGCGGTTATGCGCTATATTATAACGCCCGCGCGGGTACAAAAAACGCCGCGTCGTTCGTGACGCGGCGTTTTCGCTTTTGCTTTGCCTGCTGCGGCCGGGCTTACGCCTTGACTCCGACCATAATGTCGGAGGCTTTGATGATGGCGCGGATCTCCTTGCCGGCGGCGAGGCCGAGGCGTTTGGCGCTCGCCATCGTGATGACGGAGGTTACTTTTTCGCCGCCAGCGAGGACGACGTCTACTTCGCAGTTGACCATTCCGTCTTTGACTGCCTCGACTGTGCCTTTGAGCTGGTTGCGGGCGGAGAGCTTGAGGCCGCCGTCGTCGAGGTCGCCGATCATGACGTTCGTCGCCTTGATGACCGCGTAGGCTTCGACGCCCTCTTTGAGGCCGAGGTTCTCGCAGCTCGTCTCTGTGATTATCGAGGTGAGCATGGTGCCGTCCGCGAGGCGGAGCGAGACTTCGTCGTTGACCGCGCCTTTTTTGACCGCGGCTACTGTGGCTTTAAGCTGGTTGCGTGCGCTGAGATTCATTTGAGATTTCTCCTTCTCTGTCAATTTTGCATGAGTTATTTTATGCAATATTTTTAGAGAATCAAGTTTTCGTTCTATAAAAACTAGATATATTTCAGAAAAGGAGGCTTTTATTTCGCGGCGGCCAGCTCTTCGAGCGCTTTTATGCGCAGCGGGTATTCCTTCGCGGCGAGGCAGGTTTCCGGCTGCTTCTCTTCGCTGAGCGCCTTCAGCGCCTTGAGCGCGGCCTGTGCGCTCGTGTGGCGTATTGCGAAATTTTCTGCGTCGAGCGAAGCGGCGCTGAGTTCGCCGGATTCAACCGCTTTTTCGCGCGCGTCGCGGATGTGGTTCATCGTCTCGCCAGCCGTCAGCGCGTAGTGGACGAGGCCGAGTTCATACCAGAGGGAGTACATCGTCTCTGGGTTCAGCGCCTGTATGTCGGCGTATGTGTCAGCGTCTACATATATGCTGTTGATGTAGGTCTTGCCGCGCACCTCCTGCGTCGCAAAGGTGTTCATCTCCTCGTCGGAGAGGCCGAGCCCCCACGGGCGAAGGCACGTCGTCATGTGCGCGTCGCCGGACTGGCGCAGTATCTCGCCGTTGAGGCGCACGAAGGCCGCTATCTTCGCCGTGCGTATCTCTATCGCGCCCGCGACGGCCTGATTCAGCTTTATCTGGGTTACCGGAATGTGTGAGAGTTTGAGTGTGTAGATTTTGCTCATGATGCCCGTCCTTATGTAAAAATCAAACAGCGGTAGATTATAGCAAAAAATTCGCGGCAGTAAAGCGCGGGCGCAAAAAAACGGAGCGGCTTCCGCGCGCCGCTCCGCTGAGATTTTATTCGATTTTTGCGCGCTATCTGAGCCGCGTCGCGCGCGTGGCGTTGAGTATAGCCATCAGCGCGACGCCGACGTCCGCGAATACGGCCTCCCAGAGCCCAGCGTGGCCCGACGCGCCGAGGACGAGGAAAACGCCCTTGACGCCGAGCGCGAGGGCGACGTTCTGCCAGACTATCGCGCGCGTCTTCTTCGCTATGCGCAGCAGGTCCGCGACCTTGGCGGGTGAGTCGTCGAGGATGACGGCGTCCGCCGCCTCGACGGCGACCTGCGAACCGAAGCCGCCCATCGCTATGCCCGTCTCGGAGGTTACGAGGACGGGGCCGTCGTTCACGCCGTCGCCGACATATACCGTCTTCTTCGTGTCGCCGCCGCAGATTTCCCTGAGCGCTTCGACCTTGTCGCCGGGCAGCAGCTCCGCGCGCCAGCCGTCGAGCGACAGCTCTTTTGCGACGCGGGCCGCGGTCTCCTCGCGGTCGCCCGTGAGCATATAGACGCCCCTGATCCCGAGCGCGCGCAGCTCCCTGACGGCCTCCGCCGATTCCGGCCGCACTGCGTCTGAGGCCGTTATCACGCCGAGGTAACGCCCGTTTTTCATGACGTAGGCGACCGTGCCCTGCTCTTCGACCGGCGGCGGCGTCACGCCGTATTCCTCAAGCAGGGCGGCGTTGCCGGAAATTATGGTGTCGCCGCCGGTTTTGCAGACCATGCCGCGCCCCGGGAACTGCGTTATCGCCGCGCCTTCGGGCGCGAGCTTCGCGCCCGCCGCCTCTGCTATCGCCTTTGCGACGGGGTGCGGCGAGCCGCTCTCCGCGAGCGCCGCGGTCGAAAGCAGCTCCTCGCGCGTCACGCCTTCGGCTGGCGTTACGTTTGAAACGCGGAAGCGCCCGTATGTCAGAGTTCCGGTCTTGTCGAAGACCGCGCTCTCTACCTTGCCGAGCGCGTCGAATACGTTCGCGCCCTTGACCAGTATGCCGTGCTTCGAGGCCGCGCCGATGCCGCCGAAGTAGCCGAGCGGTATCGAGATTACGAGCGCGCAGGGGCACGATATGACGAGCAGCACGAGGCCGCGGTATATGGACTCGTGCCAGTCCGCGCCGCCAGCGAAGCGCGAGGCGAGCATCACCGCCGCTGCGGCGAAGAATACCGCCGGAGTGTACCATTTCGCAAATTTCGTGATGAAGCGCTCCGTCGGAGCTTTGCGCTCCACGGCGTTCTGCACCATTTCGAGCATACGCGCGATGGTGGAGTCTTCAAACGGCCCCGCCGCCTCGACGAGCAGCAGGCCGTCGAGCGACAGCGCGCCGCCGTGCACCTGCGCTCCGGCCTTCACCGGCACCGGCATGGACTCGCCCGTTATCGCGGAGCAGTCGAGCTGCGACTCGCCGCTGACGATTATGCCGTCGATCGGGATTATCTCGCCGGGCAGAACCTGCACGACGTCGCCCTTTTTGATTTCCTGCGGCTCTTTTTCTATCGTCTCGCCGTCCTTGACGAGGCGCGCCGTCACTGGCTTCTCCGCGAGCAGCGCCTTTATCGAGCGGCGCGAGTTCGACGCCGCGCGTTCCTGAAAAGCTTCGCCGAGGCGGTAGAAGAGCATGACGCCGACCGTCTCGCAGGTCTCGCCTATCGCGAAGGCCGCGAGCGTAGCGCCGCCCATCAGCGTGAATTCGTTGAATACGTCGCCGCGCAGCAGCGCTTTGAAGGCCGTCTTCAGCACGGGCCAGCCCGTTATTATGTAGAGGACGGCGAATATGGCGTGGAGCAGGCTGTGCGTGCTCTCGTCATGGAAAAGGTGCAGCTCTTCGACAGCGAATGCGATGAAGAATATCGCGCCAGTCACGGCGAGGAAAGTTATCTCGCGGCGGAACGCCGCGCCAGCGCGCCGCTCGTCCTCCTCCGTCTCCTGAAAGATGCGCTCCGCGGCGTGGCATGAGGCGCAGCAGCAGCCGTCGTCGTGTCCGTGCGCGTGATGATGCTCGTGGCCGCATTCGTGTGTATGTCCGTGCGCGTGGTCATGTCCGCAGCCGCACGTTTCGCCGCCGTGCTCATGGACGTGACCGCAGCTGCAATTTTCGCCCTCTTTATGCTCGTGGGAATGCCCGTGTTCTTCGCAGCAATGTTCATGTTCATGCGTATGTCCGCGCGTTTCGCCGCCGTGCGGCTCATGTTCGTGAGCCTGCCCGCCGCCGCTGCCGTCTGCGCAGCCGCAGGAGCATCCTTCCACATCTTCGTGTTTATGATTGTGTTCGTGTTCGTCGCCCATGATTAAGCCTCTCGTAAAAAAGAGGCCGCCGTTCCGGCGGCCCCTGCCTTATTCCGCGTATTCTATCGTATCGCCCTTTTTCACGCGCCCGCCTTTGAGCACCTTCGTGAAGATGCCCTTCTTCGGCATTATGCACTCGCCGGTCTGTTTGAATACTTCGCAGTGCGAGTGACACTCCTTGCCGATCTGCGAGACTTCGAGCAGCGTCTCGCCGACCTTGAGGCGGTCGCCGATTTTCAGCGCGCCGAGGTCGAAGCCCTCGGTCGTTAGATTTTCAGCGAAGCTCCCCGGCACGAGGTTCGGCAGCTTCGCCATCATCGTCCTGATGTCCTCCATCGAGATGAGGCTCACCTGCCTGTGCATGAATCCGGCGTGCGCGTCCCCTTCTAGGCCGATGCCTTCAATGAGCGTCCCTTCGCCTATGTCGTGCTTGATCATGCCCTTTTTCGGGGCGCTGCATACCGCTATGATGCGCCCCTTCGCCGCGTGGTTATTCTGCAACTCTGTCATGTTCGCTCACAAACCTTTCTTCCTCTTCTTCCTCGGCCTCGCAGCCGCAGGCTATGCAGGTCTTGGGAACCGTCAGCCCTTCCGGCAGTTTCCCGTCGCGGCGCATATAATAGTCGGCCGCGGCGGCCTGTATGCCCTCCTGCGCGAGCAGCGAGCAGTGCAGCTTCGCCGGAGGCAGCCCGCCTAGCTCGTCGGCGACCTCTTTATTTGTTATCTTCAGCGCATTCTGAAGCGTGCGCCCCTTCGCAAGCTCCGTCACCATCGAGCTGGTCGCTATCGCCGCGGCGCAGCCGAAGGTCTCGAATTTGATGTCGTCTATAACTTCGCTCTGCGGATTTATCTTCAGATAAATCTTCATCACGTCTCCGCATTTCGGGTTGCCGACCTCGCCTATCGCGTCGGCGTTCTCGATGCGTCCCGCGTTGCGCGGGTTCATGAAATAGTCTACTACTTTCTGGTTATACATCTTTTCCTCCTCCTCGCCCCGTTACTTTTTATTATAGAACGGAGACATTGCGCGCAGCTTCTCGACAATTTTCGGGAACTGCTCAAGCACGTAGTCTATATCTTCCTTCGTAGTCTCGTGGCTCATCGTCATGCGGACGGAGCCGTGCGCCGTCGCGTGGTCGAGCCCCGTCGCGAGCAGCACGTAGCTCGGTTCAAGGCTGCCCGAGGTGCAGGCCGAGCCGCTCGACGCCGCGATGCCAGTCGCGTCGAGCAGCAGCAGCATCCCTTCGCCTTCGATATATTTTATCGTAAAGCTGGCGTGGAAGGGCAGACGGTCGCAGCCCGCAGCGCCGGTCAGATGCGACTCCGGTATGCGCGAGAGCACGCCGTCGATGAGATAGTCGCGCAGCGCGGCGAGCTTTTTGTCCTCGCCGTTGTCTAGGCGCTCTTTTGCGATTTCCGCGGCCTTGCCGAAGCCGACGATGCCGGGCACGTTTTCCGTGCCGGAGCGCAGGCCGAACTCCTGTCCGCCGCCGTGCAGCGTCGGGATGAGCTTTATGCCGCGGCGCACGTAGAGCGCGCCGAGTCCTTTAGGGCCGTACATCTTGTGAGCCGCCATCGTCATCATGTCGATTGGCAGCTCCTTCACGTCCATCTTTATATGCCCCGCGGCCTGCACGCCGTCGGTGTGGAACATGACGCCGTGCGCGCGGCAGACTTCGCCGAGGGCGTGGACCGGCTGTATCGTCCCTATCTCGTTGTTCGCCGCCATAATCGTCGCGAGTATCGTGTCGGGGCGGATGGCCTTTTCGAGCTCCTCGGGCGACACCATGCCGCGGCCGTCCACTGGCAGTATCGTGTATTCGAAGCCCATCTTCCCGAGCCATTTGACCGTGTCGAGAATCGCGTGGTGCTCTATCGCGCTCGTGATTATGTGGTTTCCTTTGCCGCGCTCGCGCAGCGCCCATGCCGCGCCCTTAATAGCGAGGTTGTCGGCCTCGCTGCCCGCGCCTGTGAAAATTATATCCGTCGGCTCCGCGTTTATCAGCGCCGCGACCTTCGCGCGCGCCGCGTCCACAGCCTCGCGCGCCTCGCGCCCGAGCCTGTGTAGGCTGTTAGGGTTGCCGTAGCGCTCCGAGAAGTAGGGAAGCATCGCCTCCGTCACCCTGGGGTCTACCCTCGTCGTCGCTGAATTATCAAGATAAACTTCGCGTGGTTCCATCTCAGTCACCTCATCATGCTTTCTGTATTTTAACCTTTCGCCCGCAGCGGCACTCTGGGCCGTGGCGGTTTTCCTCCGACTGGTCGAGCAGGTCCTGAAAGGTCGTTCCGTCATAGACAGCTTCGAGCGCCTCCTGCGCCCTCTCCCAGAGCGGGCGGAAGACGCAGCTTCCGTAAACGGAGCAGACGTCGTCCTCGTCGCCGCATTCGACGGGGCGGAAGTCGCCCTGCACGAAGCGGATGACCTCGCCGACCGTTATCGCAGATGCAGGACGCGCGAGGAAATATCCGCCGTCCTTGCCGCGCGCGGAATCTACGAAGCCCGCGCCCTTCAGGCTGTTCAGTATGTTTTCGAGAAAGCGCACCGGAATGCCCTGCGCCTCGGCGACCGCCCCAATCTTGCAGGGCCCTTCGCCGCGCCGGGCAAGCTCGTATATAGCGCGCAGCGCATATTGGCATTTCTGTGTGATCGCCATAAACATCACCTTCTCTATCAACTTAGTGAAGATTACTACGCGCGGCGGCCTTTGTCAACAAGCGGCGGAAAATCCGCCGCGCGCGGGCGGCGGCGCGAGCTTCGCGCGGGCGCGGCGGTTTTGCGGAGGCGGCGTGAATTTTGCGCGCAGCCGTAAAACCGCCGCGTTCTCGGCGGTTCGGCCTCTTTGTCTCCGGCTTATGGCGCGGGGGCGCGCGCATGGAAGCGGCGGAAGCTTCGCGGCGCAGGCGCGCGCCAGCGAAGCGCGCTATAATTAGCAGGCGAAGTGAAAATCTGAGCGGAGGTTATGATGATGAAACTTGTAACGATAGAGTACAGAGGGCGGCGTTCCGTCGCCGTCGTTATAGCGCGCGGCTACGTCGCGCTGGACGTCTTGAACGAGGAGAAGCGTTCCGACTGGCCTACGGAGATGGGCAGGCTCGTAGATAGCGGCGACGCGGCGCGCTTCGCCTCGTGGTACCGCGCGGGAGGCAAGACGCTGCTTGAAAACATGAGCCGCGCGCTCATCGTAGCGCCCGACGAAGCGAGCGAGACGGGTGAGGTTTACGAGACGGAGGACTAAAACGCGCCGGTCAGGGAAATATATTTGAAGGAGTTCACGAGCGTAGAGAAGAGCGTCGCGAGCGTCAGCATGAAAATCACGACCGCCGCAATGCGCAGAAGGCGGCTTCCCCTGTGGCGGCGTATCGAGGACTCAAGCACGGCACAGGCAACGCACATGCCGACTGCCGACGGCGCGTAGCTCATTGCCCATATCGCGGCGCGCGAGGGCGAAGAGGCGTCGAGGCCGAGCGCGGGCGCGGCGAAGAGATATATTTTGAAAATCCACTGTGCTGTGGAGGGGTTCATCAAAATCCCGACGACGAGCACGGCGAAGGGTAGAGGCACGGAGAAGATGACGCCGCGCCGTTTCCGCGTGCCTTCGTCGTTTTCTCCGCTGGGCGATGAATCAGGGCGCGGCGCGCGAAACAGTCCGCGTTCCGCACGCTCCGGCTCGCCGCACTTCGGACAGTAGCGCGCGCCGTCGTTGTAAATCGTTCCGCATCTTCTGCATCTCGCCATAAAGCTCAGCCCTTTCCGGTAATTTCACGAAAAATTCTAGCGTGCGCGCCGCGCGCGCGTCAACGAAAAAAGCCCCGCGAAGCGCGGGGCTTTTCATGCGTTATGCGTTCGTCCGTAATTAGAAGCCCATGTCCTCGGCGTTCTGAAGACCTTCATAGTTTCCGGGCGTGTCCTGGCGTTTGCGGAGCTGTATCTGTGGCATACCGACGACGACGATTCCCGAGGCGGGGTCGACGTGGTAGCGCTCAGCGTCGGCGATTGGGTCGAAGCCTATCGACGTGCCCGCGGGGATTTTGTTGTGCGCGTCGACGATGACGCGGCGCAGACGGCAGTCTTCGCCGATTTCGACGCCCTGTCCGATGATGCACTCCTCGACGACGGAGCCGGCGTGGATTATGCAGTTGCGCGAAAGGACGCTCTTACGCACGTATGCTCCGAGGACGCGGCTCGCTTCGGCGCGGAGGCATCCGTCTACCGAGCAGGAGTGGTCCTTGTCGGGATAGGTGAATCCCGGCGGGTCGGAGTAGGAGACCGTTCTTATCGGCCACTGCGGGTTGTAGAG
>DVKA01000032.1 GCA_018716365.1 Candidatus Caccocola faecipullorum | reverse complement strand
TGACAACAGCGAGGTCAACCGCTATATGCGCGAGGATGAGCGTCCCGTGCCTTTTCGCCGTATGATTTATTTCGGCGACGGGCAGACGGACATCCCGTGCATGAAGATGGTGCGCCAGAACGGCGGCCACTCGATAGCCGTCTACGACCCGGCGAGCGCGGAGAAGCGGCGCGCGGCGGAGCGGCTGATTCTGGAGGAGCGCGTGAATTTCGTCTGCCCCGCCGATTACCGCGAGGGCGGCGAGACGTACAACGTCGTGACGACGATTATCGACAAGATGAAGTACGACTACGAGTTCGAGCAGCTTCTGAAGAAGCACCGCGAGGCAGCGGAGCGCGAGGCGGCTGGGCGCGCCTAAGTGCGGCGGAGTATGCTGCGCGTCGGGCCTGCGGGCGTTTCCAATACGAATCGTTAGGAGCGGAATTGTGCGTTTATGGCCTTTTTCTGTTTCTAACGTTTTGTGATGGAGGCTCCGGCCAGAAAATCGCCGGAGCGACATAATTTTTTGTTAGAAATTAAATGACTATAAACACAGAAAAAGCGAGAGCCGCGCGTAGAGGCTCTCGCTTTTTCTATAATTCAGCGTATTTGTTATTCCCAGTTGTTTATGTCCGCCGCGGCGCCTTCGCCGTTTTCCTGGCCGTCGGCGCCGTAGGAGATTATGTCGAAGTCGCCGTGGTCGCCGGGACAGATGTAGATGAAGTCGCGGCCCCATGCGTCTTTGGGCATTTTTTTCATGTAGCCGCCTTCCGCGTAGTTGAGCGGCTCGGGCGGCAGCGACGGCTTCTTTATGAGCGCGTCGAGGCCCTGCGACGTCGTCGGGTAGAAGCCGTTGTCGAGGTAGTAGAGGCCGAGTATCTGTTCGAGCTGCGCTATCTGCGTCTGCGTCGTCTTGCGCTTCGCCTCGTCGCTCTGGCCCATGAGCCGCGGGCCGACGAGCGCGGAGAGCAGCCCGATGATTACGACGACGACCATTATTTCGATGAGGGTGAAGCCTCTGCGTTTTTTCTGTTCTGCCATTTCGCACCTCCGAAAATTTTGCGTCCCCTTTTATATTATAGCCGGAGGCTTCAATTTTCAAGAATCGCCATGACGCGCGCGGGCGCGCCGTCGGCCTGGGCGAGCGGCATGGGGAGCGCGGCCAGGAGGAAGGTTTCGCCTTCGGGCAGCTCTTTCATGCCGCGCAGGTTCTCGATTATGAGCGCGCCTGCGCCCAGCAGCGTCCGGTGTATCGGGCACTCTTCGCTTTCGACGCGGTCGGCGGAGATTGCGTCGAAGCCGAAGCCGCGCAGGCCGAGCGAGAGCGCGTATTCCGCGGCTTCGCGCGAGAGCGTCGGAAAGCCCGTGAGATATTCCGCCGTCCCGAATTTATCCTCCCATCCGGTGCGCAGCAGAAGGAAGTCCGCCTCCGCGAGCTTTTCCGCGTGCGGCGCGAGGCCGGAAATTTCAATCCCGCGTCCCGCCGCGCCGCGCGCGTCTATGAGCAGCGCGAGCCCCCAGAACGTTTCGGGCGGCATCGCGTCGAGCGTGGCGCGTTCTGAAGTTATGTGCGCGGGCGCGTCGATGTGCGTCCCCGCGTGCGAGCAGAACGAGACGTTCGCGGTGCGGAAGCCGCCCGCTTCGAGCCGTTCTATCTTCGGCGTCATGTCTCCGGGGAAGCACTGCATTCCCGGCGTTATCGTGCGGCTCAGGTCTATGATTTTCAATATTTTTCGCTCCTTTTGCTATCGGTTTTAGATTGCCGGAGTTATGTATAACTTATCTCTTTATAGTATAATCAAAAAGTTTTTGCGAGGCTATAAAGCTTTGGGGGAATCATTATGGTGAAGCTGTTTTTTGCATTTCTCGCGCTGGTCTTCGCCGCCGTTCCGGCGCGCGCCGATGGGCCGCGGGTGATGGAGTTCGACGTCGCGGTGATAGGCGCGGGCTGCGGCGGCAGCGCGGCTGCGATTCAGGCGGCGCGGCTCGGAATGGAGGTCGCGGTAGTAGAGGAGTCCGACTGGGTAGGCGGGCAGATGACGGGCGGCGGCGTATCGACGATGGACGACGTGCGCCGCACGCGCACGGGCATCTACGGCGAGTTCCTGCGCCGCGCGTCGGCCTATTACGAGGCGCGCGAGACGCCGGTGAACACCTGCTACTGGGGCTCGGACACCTTCGCGTTCGAGCCGTGGGTCGTCCAGCGGACGCTTCTCGACATGATGCGCGAGGCGGGCGAAATTTCGCTCTTCATGGAGACGCGCGTGCTTGAAACGAAGATGAAGGACGGGGCCGTGCGCGCCGCGGTGATAGAGCGCGGCGGCGAGAAGGTAGAGCTGCGCGCGAAGGTCTTCATAGACGCGACGGAGGCGGGGGATTTCATCCCGTTGACCGGCGCGCGCTACCGCGCGGGCCACGGCGATTCGTCGGGCGTGATCGACGGCGTCATACAGGATATTACCTATGTCGCGGTTATCCGGCATTATCCCGAGGGAGTGCCGGAGGAGCTGAAGTTTACGAAGAGGCCGCCGCGTTATGAGGAGTATGCGCCGCTTTTCCGCGAAGTGATAGCTCTGGGCGGCGACGGCTGGCCCGGGGAGCAGCCGTTCAATCCTAACGTTTTCAAGGCTTACAGGGGGATGCCCGACATCTCGAACCCCGCGCGCGCGCTGATAGACTGCGGGCGGCCCGAGACGTGGCCGCTGATTTCGCGCAGCGCCGTGAACTGGGCGAACGACTACCCGCACCACCGCGGCGGCCTGAACGGTATGCCTGTGCGTTATCTTGAGGATATGGAGTACCGCCGCGAGGTTGAGCGCGAGGCTATGGCGAAGACACTCTGCTTCCTTTTCTATATGCAGAACGAGCTCGGCCTCGTCGACTGGTCGGTAGACGACCGTCAGGGCTACGGTGGCTGGTTCGGCAACGGCTGGCGCGAATGGGACGAGATGCCGGAAGATTTCGAGCCGATACTGCGCCACTTCCCGCCGTTCCCGTATATACGCGAAAGCCGCCGCATTGCGGGCGTCGAGACTATGACGGTGAAGGACGTGCTTCGCGACATGAAGCTGGGCCGCGCGCTGGAGACAAAGCCTAACGCGATAGCGCTCGGCGAGTATCCGACGGACATACACGGCCTGCGCGACAAGGAATTCCTTGACCGCGGCCTCGACGAGGACGCGGCGCTGATTCCGCCCGACAAGGAGTGGAAGGGCGGGCTTTTCCAGATTCCGATGGGCGTTCTGATACCGGAGAAGGTCGACGGGCTGCTCGCGGCGGAGAAGAACATCTCCGTATCGCGCATAGTCAACGGCTCGACGCGCCTCCAGCCCGTGACGATGCTCACGGGGCAGGCGGCCGGCGCGCTCGCCGCGGTCTCAGCGCGCGACGGTAAACAGCCGCGCGAGGTGCGCGCGATAGAGGTGCAGTCCCTGCTGCTCGACGCGCGCGACAGGCTCTCGCTCTACCGCTTCGACGACGTTCCTCAGGATTCCGTATGGTGGAAGGGCGTCGAGCTCGCAATGCTCTACGGCTACATCGACCCCGCCTCCGACGTGATATTCGGAGCCGACGACGAAATGCACTGGCTCGAAGTCCGCGACGCGCTGCGCCGCGCCTTCGGACGTATGGAATTCCCGCCGCGCAAAGGGCTCGACACGGTGACCGCCGGCGAATTCGGCGCATGGCTCGCGGAGCTTTTCAAAGACGAACAGAAAGCGCTCGCGCCGCTGATCGAAAAATACACGGGAGACGAAATCCTGACGAAAGGCCGGCTGGCCGCGGCGGTCGGTGAACTGGTGCTGCTGAGGAAGTAACAGGAAAATCTGAATAAAAAGCGAACACCCCTCGCCGTTTCGCGGCCTTCCGTCGCTGCGATGCGGCGGGGGTGTTTTCATGATTCGCGCGCAGGGCGGAGCATCGCGGGAATTTCTTCAACGCGTCCATGGCGCATACGGAAAATGCGGGCTGCCTCCATCTCACGGCTCACGCGCAAGCAGCTGCCGCGAAGCTGGACGCGCGCCCTTCTCTTAACGCCGGAGGCGCAAAAACGCTGCGCGCACATACAAAAAAGCCGTCCCGCGTGGGACGGCTTTCTCGCGTCGTTGCGGAGGGGCTTTTCTACTTCGCCTTTCCCCTCTCGAAATGCTTTACAGCGTCTTCCATAAGCTGTTTGCCGAGCTTCGGTTCGAGGACCTTCATGTGGTCGAGGACCGCGGCCCTTGCGGGGGCGAGCTCCTCTTCGGTGTAGGTGAGGACCGTTATTCCGCTCTTCTTCATGCGTTCGATGTTGAGCTGGTCGTTCTCGCGCGCCGTCTTCATCGAACGCTTCGAAGCCTTCGCCACTTCGGAATAGATTATCTTGAGGTCGTCTTCGCTGAGCTTGTCCCACGTCTTCGCGCTCATGAGATAGGAGAGCGTCTCGATAGTGTAGTTGAGATTGTACCAGTACTTCACGACGCCCTTAAGGTCGGAGGCCGCCGCGCCGGTCGACACGCCCGTCACCGCGTCGCACGAATCCTCCTGCACCGCCGCCGCTATATTCGCGTAGGGCAGTGCCACGGTCCTGTATCCCTGCGATTTGATGATCTCGGGATATACTACGGTCAGCGGCACGCGTGCAAGCACGCCCTTGTTCGAATCCGGGTCGAGCGGCTCTTTTATCTTCTTCTTGGACGCTATGCCTGTCATGCCCTCGATATGGAAACCGAGGAACTTGACGCCGAGGCGCGTGTTGTACTCTGAAATCTTCCGCGCGAGCCAGCTGTCCGGCGCGAAATCCTTCGCGGCGCTTTCGTACGTCGGGAAGACGTTGAGATTGACGAGCTCAAGACGCGGGTCGAATTGTCCGGCGTTGGTAATCAGGGCCATATCCACCCTGCCCTTCATGAGGTCTTCGTAGACGAGCGTATAATCGCCGAGCTTGTTGGCGGGGTACACCTCTATCGCAATCCTTCCGTTCGTGCGCTGGTTGACGCCGCCCGCGATGTCGCGCATCAGCTTCGTCGCGTAATGACCGTCTGGGAACTGTCCTGCGAAGCGCAGCGTCACATCGGCGGCCTCGGAGCACGGCGCGATGAAGACAAGGAGCAGAAGGGCGGATAATAAACCTTTGAGACTTCTCATGACAAAGACCTCTCCTTTTGTGTTGATATTGATTTGACACAAGTTTTATTTCTTCGCCGTTTGTACCATTGTTTTTACACACGACGAATTGGTTCAATAAGGTTCGCTGTCATTGTAACATGAATTTTTATACCGCGCCATAGCGCACGTATCGTAGCGTGAAATTTTGACGGTGCAGTTGCTGTCGCGGGCCGGAGAAATTATAATATAAAATTGACATAAAGTTCTCTGTGTGGGGAACGTGGAAAGGATAGTTGAAGCATGGCGAAAAATATCAGGGCGCTCGCTTTGATTCTGCTCGCGGCGGCGTTATTCTCGCCGGAGCCGGGCGAGGCCGGAGTAGCGCCGCTGAATCCCGCTTACGTCGAATATATGAGCGAAAAGGACGCGGCGAAAAACGCCGCCGCCAGCCCCTCGCCGAAAGCTGCGGCAAATTCTGTTTTAGACGCCACGGCTGACGGACGCGGCACGGGGTATGTTCCCTCGCCGCTCAACTGGTCGCACCTTGCGGGCAGGACGTGGAAGCTGCCCGATACTTCGGCTGAAGCGCAGAACGATAATGAAGCCCCCGCGCCGCTTTCGCGCGCCGCGTCGAACGGCGCTTCGGAGGCTCTACCCGAAAAGTACGACCTGCGCGAGAAAGACCTGATAACTCCGGTCAGAGACCAGACGGCCTTCGGCAACTGCTGGACGTACAGCGCGATGGCGGCGACCGAGTCGAACCTTATAAAGAAGGGGCTCGCGGGGACGGACATAGATCTTTCTGAATGGTATATCACATATTACGCGCTCCACCCGTGGAACGGAATGACATGCTTCACCAATTCGTCGGGAGATCCGTATTACATGGTGGGCGGAAATGACTGGAAGTCCGTCGCGCTGCTCTCTCGTGGCACGGGCTCCGTCACGACGACGAAAGCGCCGGACATTACGAGCTCATACGATTACGGCACAGGAGAATACGATTACAGCGCTGTCTACACGCCCGAGCCCGCCGCGCGCGATTACAAACTTACGGGAGCTTACTACCTCGGAGACAACGAAGTTTTTGAAGTCCAGCTCTCCGCAGAGCGGCGCGATATGATAAAGCGCGCGATAATGGAGTATGGCGCAGTCTCCGTCGGGATATATATGGATGATACATCCGACTTATATTACAACAGCGGAACGGCGGCCTATTACACAAATCTGTCACATTACGACAAAGAGACGAACCCGAATGGAAAGAAGACCAACCACGCCGTCACAATAGTCGGCTGGGATGATAACTATTCAACAGATAAATTCGTGAGCGGCAACCGGCCTGTAAATAACGGCGCGTGGATAGTGCGCAACAGCTGGGGCGATGCATGGGGCGACGGCGGATACTTCTATGTCTCATACGATGAAGGCACGCTCTGCGACGGCGTGGCCTACGCAACGGAAGAGGCGCGCGACGGAGAAAACGTCTACCAGTACGACGACCTCGGCTGCGTCGGATGGTACTCTCTGGACACGCTGTTCCCCAGCGTCGGCGGCGCTAAAGATGTACAGTACTTCGCAAATATTTTCACCGCGAAAAGCAGCGACGCGATAAACGCAGTCGCCTTCTACGTCGTAGACGAACGCATAAATTACGAAATCAGCGTTTACACCGGCTGTTCCGACGATTCGCCGGTAAGCGGGCGGCTCGCGTGGATGTGGACGGCGGATTTGCTCGTGCCGGGCTACAACACGGTGACGCTCGATGCCCCGGCTGAAGTCGCCGCCGGAACGAAGTTCTCCGTCGTAGTTCGGGCGGTCAGCCCCTGCGGCGACTGCACCTATGCCACTATTCCGACCGAATACGCTGCCGGCGGTTTCGAAAACGCGACCGCGAACCCCGGCGAAGGATGGTTCTCCGTCGACGGGGAAAATTTCTACGACGCGATGGAAGTAGGAGAATCCGAGGGCGCGTACAATCTCAGCGTCTGCCTCAAAGCCTTCGGGGGACGCATATACACGGCCTCCGACACTCCCGTAAGCGTAACGGGCGGCGTGACCGCAGGAGGCTCTGTATCCTCGGCGACCGCCGCCGCCGTATCGAACGGCGAGAACATGGCGGCACAGGACGCCGTGATAATGGAGCTACGTGACGAAGCCGTCAGCGGCATAGCCGCTGACAAAAACGTCGCGCTGCTCGGCGCGTTCAGGCTGACCGCCGAACACAGCGGCGGCTCCGCAACATTCACTGTCGGGCTCGCGGAACCGCTCCGCTTTGAGGGAACGCCGTGCGTCGTGATCAAAAACAAAGTCTCCGGAACTTACGATGCCTTCGCCGCGCGATACTTGGGAACGTCTCTCTCCTTCGCTGTGAGCCATATCGAGGACTATTTTTCCTCCGCGACGATAGTCGTCGCCGATGTAAAAGAATCGGCTCCGGCGCGTCCCGTTTCATCTTCCGGCGGCGGCTGCTCCGCGGGCTTCGGCGCTCTCGCGCTTCTCGCCTTCGCGCCGCTCGTTTTCGTCACGATGAAGAGCCGCGGAAGTTCCGAAGGTTCTGTGAAGCGCCGGTAAAACGCCGGAGCGCTCATAAGTTTTACGATAACAACCGCCGTCCCGCGCCGGAAGAAATTCCGCGGGACGGCGGCTTTTTTATTCCGTGGACGGAAACGTCATTGTGCGGCGCTTTCGCGGCTCTTTTTGTAACCTTCCCCCCACGCCCACATCGCGTCGAGCACGGGCTTGAGGCTCATGCCCGTCTCCGTCAGCGTGTACTCGACGCGCGGCGGCACTTCGGCGTAGACCTTGCGCGTCAGCAGGCCGCTCTCCTCCATCGAGCGCAGGTTTGCGGTCAGCACCTTCTGCGAGACGTTTCCGACTGATTTGCGCAGCTCGCCGAAGCGTTTCGTCCCGCCCAGCAGGTCGCGGATTATCAGAACTTTCCAGCGGTCGCTGATGAGCGAGAGCGTCGTCTCGACGGGGCAGGCCGGCAGTGTTTTATCCAATTTTTCCAGTCTCCTTCACAATAGTATCGTTTAGGTAACTACAGCACAAATTTGTGCTTACTTTAAAATTTTTCGCTACGGACATATTATAACGGCGTCGAGGGGAACGCAAGGGACTTCGGCGAAATTGAAAAACTTGGAGGAATTTCTCATGAAAATTGCAGTTATATGCGCCAACGGTAAAGCGGGAAAACTTATCGCCGAGGAGGCCGAGCGCCGCGGCCACGAGGTGACGGCGGTCGTTCGCGGGAAGAACCGCAGCGCGGCGAAGAGCGCGATAATCAAGGACCTCTTCGACCTCTCGAAAGACGACCTGAAAGGTTTCGACGCTGTCGTGGACGCTTTCGGCGCATGGACGCCCGAGACTCTGCCGCAGCACGCTGCGTCGCTGCGCAAGATCTGCGATGTTTTGAGCGGCTCGTCCGCGCGCCTCTACGTCGTCGGCGGCGCTGGAAGTCTGTACCTCGACGCGGAGCACAAGACGCGGCTGATGGACGCGCCGGAGTTCCCCGCAGTATTCATGGGCGTGGCGCAGGCGACGGCGGACGCTTTTTATGAGCTGCGCGAGCGCCGCGACGTAACGTGGACATACCTCTGCCCCGCCGCCGATTTCCGCGCCGAGGGCGAACGCACGGGAAAATATAAAATCGCAGGTGAAATGTTCACGACGAACGCGAAGGGCGAGAGCTTCATAAGCTACGCCGACTATGCGGCGGCGATGCTCGACGTGATGGAGAGCGGCAAATACGCGGACGAGCGCATATCTGTTTACACGGAGTAAAATTTCCGCCCTCGTCGAATCTGCGGCGGCTTACGAACGCGCGCGGCGCGGCGCGCGGATTCGGAGGCCGCCGCTTTTTGTGAAATTTTTCAAAATTTTTGTCCCGCGGCGCTGGCGGGCGGAGGCGCGTCCCGCTACAATAAAGGGATAAGGAAGGGGGAGACAGACGATGGATTACGAAGGACAGATATGCAAGCCGCCGATGGAGATAGGCAGGTTCATGCTGCCGGTCGCGGTCGGCTGCTCCTATAACGCCTGCCGCTTCTGCACATTGTTCAAGCATCTGAAATTCCGCGAGCTGCCGCTCGACAAGGTGGAGGCGGAGCTGCTGCGCGTGAAGAATCTCGGCGGCAGCCCGAAGAAAATCTTCCTCGGCGACGGCAACCCTTTCGGCCTGAGCACGGAGCGGCTGCTTGAAGTTCTCGCGCTTATCCATAAATATTTCCCTGATTGTTATGACGTGAGCATGGACGCGACCGTGACGAACGTCGCGGCGAAGAGCGCCGAAGAGCTGCGCGCGCTGCACGTGAACGGCGTGAGCGAGCTCTACGTCGGAATCGAGTGCGGGCTGGACGACGTGCTTGCCTTCATCAATAAGGACCACAATTCCGAAGAGGCGCGCGAACAGATTGCGCGGCTCAAAGAGGCGGGGATTATGTACAGCGCGCATATAATGTGCGGCACGGCGGGCGCTGGACGCGGAATCGAGAACGCGGAGGCGACGGCGCGCTTTCTGAACGAGACCGGCCCGCGCAGGGTCGTCAACACGTCGCTCTTCATCCACCGCAGCGCGCCGCTCTTCGCAGACATCGAAAGCGGGCGCTTCACACCCGCGACGGAGCTCGAAAATATGCTCGAAGAGCGCAGGCTTCTGGAGCTGCTGACGGTTCCCATAGATTTCTACGACGGACTGCACGACTACATGGAGGTGCGGACGAAGGGCCGCCTGCCGCAGGAGAGGGAAAAGATGCTCGCGCGCCTCGACATGGAGATAGAGAGGAAGAAAGAGCGCGCGGAGATGTACGCCGTATATGCGTAGCAAATCCGCGGCTTTTGCATAAAAACGCCGCCGTCCCGTAATTTTCGGAGCGGCGGTTGTTTGTTTTTTCTTAAATTACCGGCCCTTATCCTTTCAATATCTTCATGAACTCTTCGCCCGTGATCGTCTCTTTTTCGTAGAGGTACTGCGAGAGTTCGTCGAGTTTGGCGCGGTTGGCGGAGAGGATTTTCAGCGCCTTTTCGTGCTGTGCTTTGACTATCGCGGAGACTTCGCGGTCTATCTCGGTCTGCGTCTCCGGCGAACACTGCGCGTAGCTTTCGCCGCCGAGGTAGCGCGCGCCTTCCGTTTCGAGCGCGACCATGCCGAACTCGTCGCTCATGCCGTAGCGCGTCACCATCGCGCGCGCCAGCTTCGTCGCCTGCTCTATGTCGTTCGCCGCTCCTGTGGACATCGTGCCGAACACGGTCTCCTCGGCGGCGCGTCCGCCTGTCAGCGTCGCTATTTTGTTTTCGAGCTCCTCGCGCGTGACGATGTAGCGGTCGCCCTCTTCGACCTGCATCGTGTAGCCGAGCGCGCCGGAGGTGCGCGGGATGATCGTTATCTTCTCGACCGGCGCGGAGCCGCTCTGTTCCGCCGCCACTATCGCGTGGCCTATTTCGTGGTAGGCGACCGTGCGGCGCTCCTGCTCCGTCAGTATCGCGTTTTTCTTCTGATAGCCCGCTATGACGACTTCGATGCTCTCTTCCATATCGGCCTCGGTCGCGGCTGTGCGTCCGGCGCGTACCGCGCGCAGGGCCGCTTCGTTGACGATGTTTGCAAGCTCCGCGCCCGACGCGCCGGAGGACATTCTTGCGATTTTATTGAAATCAACGCTGCCGTCGGTCTTCACGCGCTTCGCGTGTACGCGCAGTATCGCCTCGCGTCCCTTGAGGTCGGGCAGCTCGACTGGCACGCGGCGGTCGAAGCGTCCCGGGCGCGTCAGAGCGGGGTCGAGCGACTCGGGCCTGTTGGTCGCGGCGAGTATCATAACGCCGTTGTTGCCCTCAAAGCCGTCCATCTCCGTCAGAAGCTGGTTCAGCGTCTGTTCGCGCTCGTCGTTGCCCATGGCGCGCCCGTCGCGGCGCTGGCCTATCGCGTCAATTTCGTCGATGAAGACGATGCAGGGGGCTTTTTCCTTCGCCTGCTTGAAGAGGTCGCGCACCTTCGCGGCCCCCATTCCGACGAACATTTCGACAAATTCAGAGCCGGAGATGGAGAAGAAGGGCACGTTCGACTCTCCGGCGACTGCCTTCGCAAGCATCGTTTTTCCCGTGCCGGGCGGCCCTACGAGAAGTATGCCCTTCGGCATGGAAGCGCCTATTTCCTTATATTTGCCCGGGTCGTGCAGGTATTCGACTATCTCGGAGAGGTTTTCCTTCGCCTCGTCCTCGCCCGCCACGTCGCTGAATTTTATGCCTTCAGAGGATTTTACATAAATCTTCGCGTTGGACTTGCCCATGCCGAAGGCCATAAAGTTCCCGCCGCCGGTCCTGTCCATCATTTTTTTAGACATGTACTGTCCGATTAGGAAGAAGATGCCTATCGGGATTATCCAGCTGAGCAGGATGTTGAGCACCGGAGACATCTGCTTGATTATCTGTCCCTCGAACTTAGCGCCCGCTTCGTGCAGGCGGACGACGAGGCCGGGGTCGTTGAGCGGGCCGGTCTTGTAGATGTTCTTTTCCGCCTTGTCTGTGAATATTATCTGATTGCTCTGGATTTCTACGCGGCCGATGTCTTTGTCGTCGGTCATCGTCATGAATGTGCCGTAGTCGATGTTTTTGACCTGTTTCTCAGCCATGTAGGGCATAGCCAGCAGGTTGAAGCACATCAATATCAGCAGAGCGACGCCGTAGTAATAATATAGAGGTTTTTTCGGTTCCTGTACTTCGTGCAAATTTCCGCACTCCTTTCGTTTCGCGTCCTTACACAGCGCAATTTTATCATGACGTTACGGAAAACAAAAAAATCGACGGTAAACAGTTATAAAAGAAGGCGCGCATGAAAAAAGCGGCCCGAAGGCCGCCTTTGCGGATTTACATTCCGCAGCGTTATCTTATGAAGTTCGTCTTGATTTTCGGCTCTGCCTCGGGGGCCGGCACTCCGGCTTTGCGTCCGGCTTCGATGCACTGGAGCAGCCACGCCATGTTTTCGCCGAGCAGGCGCATCGTCTGGAGCCCCTCGGCGTCCTGCTTCGCCTCCTCGGGCGTGTTGCCGTGGATCTGGTTCCAGTAGTTAGATGAAACTATGGGCATGTTGTTTATCGTGAAATACTTGTTGAGCCTGTCGAAGGCCGCCGTAGCTCCGCCGCGGCGGCATGAGACGACCGACGCGCCGGGCTTTCCGGCGAGTTTTCCGCCAGCCGAGAAGAAGAGGCGGTCGAGGAAGGCGCATATCTGCCCGTTCGGCGCGGCGTAATAGACCGGCGAACCGACGATGAGCGCGTCGTACTCGCCGAGCTTCGCCGCAGTTTCGTTCACGATGTCGTTCCGCACGCACTTCCCGATTCTGCGGCAGGCTCCGCAGCCCATGCATCCGGACACCTCGCCCTTGCCGAGCCAGAGGATTTCCGTCTCTATCCCGCGCTTTTCAATCGCGTCCGCAGTCTCGCGCAGCGCGGTGTAGGTGCAGCCGTGTTCGTTCGGGCTGCCGTTTACAAGAAGAACTTTCATAACAGGTCGACTCCTTTGGAAATATACTGCGCCGCGCCCCTTTGTCCCCTGCGCGGCGCTCTCCTTACGGATTATATTTTACTCTATTTTATCGACGCGCCGAGCTTCCGCGCCTCGTCCAGCTCCGGCTTGCCCTCGATGTCGCCGGTCGCCATCACGCCGCCGCAGAGCACTTTTCCCCAGTCCTTCCAGCCGATGTGCCCCATGAGGCGGTCGTACCAGTAGACGCTCTCCTCGAAGCCGTTACCCTCGGCGGCCATCAGCAGCGCGCTTTCCTTATGCGGGTTCGTGTAATTCGGGTCGCACTCCGCGACGGCGAAGAGCCTGTCGAAGGCGCACTTGAGCTGCCCGCTTATCGTCCAGTAGTAGAGCGGCGAGGCGAGTACTACGACGCCGGCCTCTTTGTAGGCAGGGTAGATTTTTTCCATGTCGTCCTTCTGCACGCAGGGGCTTTCTGGATTTTTGCCGCCCGCGCAGCAGCCGCGGCAGCCGTGTATATTCATGCCGCCGAGCCAGAATTCCGTCACGCTGTGGCCCGCGCTCTCCGCGCCCTCGCTGAACGCTTTAACCAGAGCCGACGTGTTCCCGTTTTTACGCGGGCTTCCGTTCAAGACTATTATTTTCTTCCCCATTTTTATACTCCTCCGATAGTTTGGTTTCCTTATAAGAGTTCCGCGAGCGCCGCGGCCCTCGCGCAGCCGTCCGTCTTTTCTATGTCGCCGGCCGCGTTCACGCCGGGCACGAGGACTTCGCCTACGTTTTCCCATTCAAGCAGGGCGATGCTGCGCTCATAGGCGAAGCGCAGGCCGTCGAACGTCGCTTCGTCATGCTCCTCGCAGCAGGCTATCAGGGCGCATTTCTTGCCCGATATATCTCCGCCGCCTCTGAAGAAAGAGTAGAATTTGTCGACTACGGCCTTGATCTGCGCCGGCATCGTGTACCAGTAGAGCGGCATAGCGAAGACGACGGCGCCGGCCTCTTTTACTGCCGGCGCGATTTTGTTGAAGTCGTCGTCGAAGGCGCAGGCCTTGCCCGTCTTATTGCATGCGTCGCAGGCGCGGCAGCCCTTCACGTCCATCATCGCCGCGTCGAAACGCACCACGCTGTACCCCTTAGCCTCCGCGGCCTTGACGAAAGCCGCCGCCATCGCCGCGCTGTTCCCGTTCTTGCGCGGGCTGCCAGTGATTACCACTATTTTCGTCCCCACACCGATCACGCTCTTTCTTTTTATTTTTTGGATTGGCTCTTTCCATTCCCTATGCTGCAACTATATAATAAATATGTCGTTACGCAAGTACGCACATTAAAGTATGATACTTACTTGGAGGAAAGTTATATGGGGCGCTATGAACGGTGCATATCGGCGGAGTCGCTCGGCGAGACGGGGTTCAGCTATACGCTCTCGCTGATAAACGGGAAATATAAAATGACGATACTCTACACGCTGATGGAATTCGGCGTCGTACGCTTCAACGAGATGAAAAAATATATCGGCGGCATATCCTACAAGACCCTCAGCACGACGCTCAAGGAGCTCGAAGCGGACAGGCTCGTCAACCGCAAAGAATATCCGCAGATTCCGCCGAAGGTCGAATACAGCCTGACCGAGCGCGGAAAATCGCTGATACCGATACTCGACGGGATGTGCGAGTGGGGGACGAAGAACCGCCTGCCGAAGTGACCCGCGCAAAAGATCCGGCCCGCGGGAGGAAGGCCGCGGGCCGGGATGTGTGGGGTGTGGAGTTGAACTCTATCGGAGGAGTTTTAAGCTTTCGCCTCGCCGCGCGGCTGCGCGGCGGACGTAATCTGCAAGTTTGTGAGTAGAATTTAGCGAAGCGCTTTCCGAACTCTTCGCACTGCTTTTTGCCCTCGTCGTCGGGCGTCAGATTGATGATGAGCCCCTGCTCGAAAAGCGCGCAGTTGTCGCCCTTCATGCGCGCTTCCCAGTTGCGCATCCATTCGCCGTCGCCCCAGCCGAACGAGCCGAAGAGGGCCACCTTCTTGCCGGCCAACTCGGGTTCGATGGAGCAGAGGAAGGGCTCAAATTCGCACTCTTCGAGCACCTCGGCGCCCATCGACGGGCAGCCGAGCGCGAGTTTCGCATAATCGGCGGTGCTGCGCGAGCCGAACTCCGCCACGGAGAAAAGATCCGCCTGCGCGCCCTCCGCGCGTATTCCTTCGGCTATCGCGTTCGCCATCGCTTCGGTGTTGCCTGTCGCGCTCCAGTATATGACAGCTGTTTTATCCATTTATATTCCGCCTTTCTGAATTTTATCCCCGCGTTTGCGGGAGCAGTTTGTCCTCTTTTACGCCGGGCCGCCGCAGAGCTCCGTAAGCTGGACTATGCGCGCGCCGCGTTCTATCATCGCGCAGAAATATTCCGTGCAGCGGCGGTAGCTCTCGAAAAGCCCAGCCGCGCGTTCGCCGTCGCCGTAGACCTTCCACGCGCCGCAGGCCTTGAAGTTCCTGCCTTCGTTCGCAATGAAGCCGCGCACGTCCTCGACGGGGTAGCCGAGGAAAATCCCGATCTCGTGCGGGAACTCGCCGCATTTGCCGAGCCTCGGCCTGAGCCGCGCAATTTTCTCCGCGAGCGTGAGGCCGCGTTTGTAGCCGTAATCCGCGAGAAAATCTTCGGCCTCCGGCCCAATCGCCGCCGCCAGCAGCTCTTCGCGGTAGACGAGGACGAGCGCGTAACGTTCGCACTCGCAGAGGATTTCCGTCTTCACGCCGTAGGCGAGCAGGCTTTCCGCCGCTTCGCGCAGCTCCCGTGCCTCGGGCTTCCCCTCCGAAAAGTGGAGGGTGAAGAGGTTCGACGGCTTGACGCCGGCTAGAGCGGGCGCGCAGTGAAGCGCGAGCAATTTTTCAACAGAGCTTCCGGTCGACATCGTTTTATCCGCCATCGTTTTTTCATCCTTGCGTTAGTCTTTGCTAACCACGCTGATATAATAAGTTAGCCAGCTCTAACTGTCAAGGGGCAAATTTATGTTCCGCGCGAAAATTTTGTACGCGGGCGGCGGCGCGGCGCGCCTGCGTTAAGTTGACGGAGCTTCCGCGCGCTCGTATGATATTGGCATCTTCTCCCGCTTGGAGTTAACGGGCGTCCCGTTGCATCAGCTTCAAGCGGGTTATTTTTTTTTGCGTTCGCCCGGCTTACGACGGAACGTCACAAAAAAACGCGGCCTTCCCCGACGTGAGGAAGGCCGCGCTGCGTTTAGCCGGCGGCGTTAGTTTCCGAAGCCTTTGACGAAGAACTTGATGAAGGTCAGCGTCTGCGGCTGGTAGATGATGTCGACTAGGAAGGCGCCGACTATCGGGACTATCATGAAGGCGCGGCTGCTCATGCCGTAGCGCTCGCAGACGGCGGTCATGTTGACGATCGCGGAGGGCGTCGCGCCGAGGCCGTGGCCGCAGAGGCCCGCGCACATTACGGCGGCGTCGTAGTTTTTGCCGAGGATGCGGAATACTACGAAGTAGGCCGCGCAGACCATGAAGAGCACCTGGCAGACGAGAACGAGCAGAAGTCCGCCGATGAGCCCCGAGAGGTCCCAGAGCGCGAGCGTCATCATCGCGAGCGAGAGGTAGAGGTTGAGCATTACGTCGCCGATGCCGTCGACGAGCGGGAAGCTGAATCTGTAGAGGCGCATCGAGTCGTTGATGTTGCGGACGATTACCGCCGTGAACATCGAGCCGACGTATGTCGGGAAGCTCATGCCTATGAGCTTGCCTATCGCGCCGGAGACCTGCGTGCCTATCGCCATGCAGACGATTATCGCGACGACGTTCGTCATTATGTCGAGGCCCGTGAGCTCGCCGCCCGTGGCCGCGTTGACGCTCTTGATGTCGTCGTAGTTGTGCTGGTTTTCCTCGGGCTTGAGCCGGTATCTCTCGATGAGCGAGCGTCCGAGCGGGCCGCCGACGAGGACCGCGGAGATGAGCCCGAAGGTCGCGGCCGCCGCGCCGACGAGCGTGCCGTGCGGGTAGCCCATGCGGACAAAGTCGCCGCCGTAGCTGAGCGCCGCGCCGTGGCCGCCTATCATGGATATCGCGGAGGCGAGCAGCGCGTAGGGCGCTTCGACGCCGACGAGCGTGCCGACGCCGATCCCGATGAGGTTCTGGAATACGGAGATGACGCCGCAGCAGAGCCAGTAGACGATGAGCAGCAGGCCGCCCTTCTTGAGCAGCTTGAGGCTCGCGCCGAGGCCAACGGTCGTGAAGAATGCAAGCATGAAGTAATCCTGGAAGATGTTCGTGAATTTCACCTGGAAGGTGCCGGTGACGTGGCCCGCGAAGGTGACGAACATGAAGATGAAGCCGCCGATGACGGGCGCGGGGATGCAGTATTTCGCAAGCGCGGGGATTTTCTTCCTGACGTAGTAGCCGAGCAGCAGGAGCAGCCCAGCGAGCGCGAGCGTCATGACGGCGTTCAGCACGATGCTTGTAATGTTGTCTGCGAATTCAAAGGACATTGTTTTACCTCCGTCCGCGGCCATAGCCGCGTTTGATATTATTTTCCTGCGCCGCGCCGTGCGGGCTGCGGCGGCATATAAAGAAATCCGTTTGAAAACCCGCCCGCGGCCCCGCCGCGCTCCGGGCGTCCGTTTTTATGGGGTTTGGCCCTCACTCCTTTTTAAGCAAAACAACTTTGACGTTTTTAAGTAAAATTACGCATGTAATTTTTTATAATACATGCTGTACGCGCTAGTATAGCACAAAAAAGGGAAGAGCGCCTCCGCGTCTCTTCCCTCCCGTCGTTTATGTTAGGTTTTGTTTTTTTGCGGGCGTTTTTGTCTTCGCCGCGCGGCGGTCCTTTACAGCGTCCGTTTCAGAGCCGCCTCGAAGCCGCCGCGCATCGCAAGCCGCAGTTTTTCGTCGGCGAAGACGCGCAGGCATATCGCGGCGAGGATTTTCGTCCCCTTGACGAGCGCCGCGTGGCCTTCGTCCGTCATGGTCGCGGCGGCGAACTCCCGCGTGTGGAGCGCGAGCTTCCGCTCCGTTATCGCGAGCTCCAGCTGTATCGCCGGGCAGCGGTACGATACGTTGCCCACGTCGGAGGAGCCCTGCGGCCCGCGGCCCCGCGTGCATTCAACGCCGTACTGCGCCATGATTTCCTCCGCGAGCTTCTCCGCCGCGGGGTTCGGCAGCACCGGCTCGAAATGTCCCTCGAAGCGCTCCCACGAGACCTCGGTCGCGGTCGCTACGGCCGCGCCCCTCGCGCAGCGGAAGACACCCTCGGTCAGCTCGTCGAGCATGTTTTTCTCCGGCGCGCGCGCCTCGACGCGGCAGACGGCCTTGTCGGGGATTATGTTCGCCGCGCCGGAGACATGCGTGATTAACGCGTGCAGGCGGCAGCCGTCGCGCATGTGGAGGCGCAGCATGTTCATTGCCTCCATGAAGAGCAGCGCCCCGCTCTGCGCGCTGCGACCGTCCCACGGCGAACCGGCGGAGTGCGCCGTCTGCCCGGTAAAGGTGAAGTCGAAGCCGTTGAGGCCGAGCGCGCGGTAGTCTGCGAGGCTTTCCGCGGCGTCGGAGTGTATCATCACGGCGAGGTCGGCGTCGTCGAATACGCCGTCGTCCGCCATTTTTATCTTCGCGCCGTCGCCCTCCTCGGCGGGCGTGCCTACGACGCGCAGCTCGCCGCAGAGCCCCGCGCCGGCCATGGCCTCGCCGAGCGCGAGCCCCGCGTAGAGCGACATCGTGCCGTGCAGGTTGTGCCCGCAGCCGTGGCCGAT
>DVKA01000031.1 GCA_018716365.1 Candidatus Caccocola faecipullorum | reverse complement strand
TCGTATCTGTGACGTAAGAGAAAATTTTTGAGCGGAGAAAAGGCCGCCCTATCCAACAGAGCGGCCTTCACTGATACGATATTATTTCAACTCACGTGCATACACACGATATAACATTATATCGTCTCTTCGCGCTTTTTCGCCACCTCAATCTGCTTCACTCTTTCCGCGTAGTCTTCCGGCGTGTCCATGTCTTTGAAGTGGCAGTCGGGGGCGGCGGCGCGTTCTATTTCGGATTCGTAGAGCGATACGATTTTGCGTCCGCCCATGTCGCCCTGCGCGGCGCGGAAGCGTTCGCGCCAGACGGCGCGGTAGAACATCGGGTGGCCGAAGACGCCGCCGCGGCACGGCGCGAGCAGCGTTTTTTCGGGCGGCAGCGCTTCGAAGCGGCGCGCGAGCGCGGCTATCGCCTCGGGCGTCACCAGCGGAAGGTCGGCGAGCATTATGCAGAAGCCGCGCCCTTCGCCGATCATTTCGAGGCCGATGGCGAGCGAGCTCGACTGTCCGCGCTCCGGCGCTTCGTTGACGCGCGCCTCGACGCCCGAGGGCAGCCGCGGGAGCGCCGCCGCGACTTCGCGCGAGAGGACGGCGCATATTCTTTCGACGCCCGCGTCCAGCAGGTTGTCTATCACCGTTTCTATAACCGTTTTGCCGCCGAACGGCAGCAGCAGCTTCTGGCGGCCCATGCGCTTCGACAGGCCGGCTCCGAGCAGAATCGCCTCCATCATCTTCTCTCCTTCGCCTTGTAGAGCTCGCCGCGCCGCACCGATGCGGCGCAGACGGCGTCGTATTTTTCAAGCAGCGCCGGAAAAAGCGCCTCTGCCTCCGCGGCGCGCGCTTCGTCCAGCGTCTCCCATTTGTTTATCACCAGTATCTTCTTCGCCGCGCGCGGCGCGTTTTTGAGCGGCCCTTCGGCGCAGAGCAGGTATTTGAGGATTGTCTCCGCTTTTACCGGCGCGTCCACGCCCGCGCCGTGGAGGGCGCAGAACTGCGCGGCGCGGAATATGCAGTCCTCCGACGGCGCGCAGCCGAAGGCGTCAGCTCCGAGCACTGCGAAGACGGCGGCGCTCGCCTCCGGTACGGGCGGCTCCCATTCTTCGTAGAATTTGAGCGAGCGCCCGCGCGAGCCGTCGCATTCCGCTATTACGAAGTCCGCCGCTCCGTGCGCGGCGAGCGCGTCGATTTCGGCGGGCGCGTAGCCTATCAGCTTGCCGCCGCTCTCGCCGGAGGCCGCCGCGAGCTTCGCGCGTTCCGGCGCGGCGCGCAGAAATTCGCCGCAGAGCCGCGCGGGGCCGATGAAGAGATCGCGGCATTCCTCGGGCGCCGGACGGAAAATTTTCGTCGTAGTCGTGAGCAGCGCCCGCCCACGTTTTTCAAGCTCCGCGCCGAGGCCGTAGAGCAGCGAAGTTTTTCCGCCGCCGCCCGTTATCGCTGCGGGCGCGCTGCGCGCTGTGTATTTCGACAGGAATGTATAAAGTTCGGACAAAGATACCACCTCGCGGTTTTTTGAGCGACGCTTTGATTTTACCGCGCGGCGCGTTTTTTGTGGCGTTTTGCGCATTTATGAAACGCCGCCGTCCCCGGCCTTTTGGCGGGAGACGGCGGCGTACGGCGTTTATTTTATGCGAAGTTTAGTAATATCTCTTTTCGACGTGGCGTCCCAGCTTTTCCATCGACTCGGCGAGGTCGTCGAGCAGGCGGAACTTCACGCGCAGCTCGGTGGGGAAGTCCGCGTTCTGGTGCGCCGTGTTTACGGCCTTGCCGATGAAGAGCTTCAGGTGCGTGCACTGCTCTATGAGCATCTTGGCGAGCTTCGCGGCGCCGTGCTCGCTGTCGAGCTCCGCCGTCATCTCGGGCACGGCGGGGCGCGTGCGGTATTCTTCGACGAGCTCTATGACGCGCTTCAGCGTCAGGACGCCTTCGGTGACGAGGTCGATTCCGTCTATCGTCGCCGTCGGCGGAATGTCCGCGTCGGTGTAGTCGATGTTGACGTGCAGCGGACGCTTCAGCTCGCGCGAGAGGATTTCGGAGCTGGTGCCGCCGCTGACGACGTGCAGCCCCGGCGTCTCCATGTACTCGCGCACGAGACGCGAGTCGTCCTCGGGGTTCTTCGGCGGGCCGGAGAAGAGGCTGACCGTCTGCGGCGTCATTATGTGAGCTATAGAGACGGTCGTGTCGTCGCCGGGCTTGCCGAGGTACAGATCCTTCGCCACGCCGAGCACGCGCTCGATTACGCGCGGCGCGGAGAGTTTCTCTCCGCACGGGCCGCAGAGGAATTCAGCAACTTCGTCGCAGCCCCAGCCGAAGGCGAGCGTCTCTCCCATGCCGGCCTGCGTCACGCCGTCGCTGACTATCACGAAGTAGTCGCCCGGCTTCGCCGTGAAACGGCTTTCGCGCACGAGCTTGCCTTCGATGGTCTTCTCCTCGTAGTTGAAGGGGATGTGCCGCCCGTCGCGTATCAGCATACAGGGCGGGTTGTCGTACTCGACTATATAGCCGCTGCCGTCCTTGCAGATGTGCAGTATCATGAACGTCGAGTAGGCTATGCCGCGCACCTTGCAGACGGGCAGGGTGTGGGCTATCGTGTCGACGGTGTCCTCGATGGACGCGCCGCGGCTTATCATCGTCGAGATTATCTTCGATGTGAGCGTCGAAAGTATGTTCGCCTTGACGCCGCTGCCGAGGCCGTCGGAGAGGACGAGCAGCGTGCTCTCAGGCGTGTTTATCACCTCGACGCGGTCGCCGCAGAGCTCTTCGTTCTTCTTGAGCAGGCTGTTATAGCAGGCGTCTATGCAGAGGCTCTCAGTCGTCATTGCCGTCATATACGATCAGATCCTTGAGCTTCGTCAGCGTCACCTTCGTCTCGGCGGTCGTCTCGCCGAGGAGGCTCGCTATCTCCTGCGCGACCGTCATCTGCTTGTCGATAACGTTCTGCGCCATCTCCATCGTCTCCATCTTGAGCTTGTTCAGCGACTCTGCCTCGGCCTCCTGCTTCGTGATGTCGTGGAGGAAGGCTATCGCAAGCCCCTGCTCGGGAATATAGACGACCGTCTGATTGACTATTATCCCGCGGTCCTCATAGCTGACCTTATGCAGCGGTATGTTGCGCTCCTCGGCGACGGCGAGCGCGAAGTCTACCGGGTCTAGGAATTCTTCTATGCGCCGCCCTGTAATCTCGCTGCGCGTCACCTTCAGCAGATGCTGCGCCGCGAGGTTGCACTCCTTGACGTGCAGGTCGCGGTCGACGGCGATTATATAATCCGGGCTGACGGAGAGCGTGACGTTTGCGAGCGTCTCGGAAATCTGCGTCATGTACGGCAGGCACATATGCAGCTCCGCCTTGCCCTGATAGACCGCGATCGCCTTGTCGCGGCAGGTGCGGTAGCCGCAGCTCCCGCAGTTCAGTTCGTGTTCCGGCTTCGTCTTGCCTATCTGCGCCAGTATCGCGCGTATCGTATCCTCGTCGGGCATTGCGAGCTTCGGCGGCGCGGGGCGTATCTCGCGGCTAAGGTCTACGCTGGAAAGGTCCGCCTCGCGGATATTCTTCTCCTCGCGCAGATAATGCATCATGTCGATGCCGCGGCTGACGGGGTAGTAGCCCTCGTCGAGCTTCTCGGGGCCGTTGATGCAGCTTCCGTAGCAGGCGCTCGTCTCGATGAAGCAGTTGTGGATGCGCCCCTCGTTCATCTCGGTGAACAGCTCGAAGACGTCCTTCGCGCCCTGCTTGCTCATGAACGAATACTTGCGGAAGACGTGCGAGTCTTCGGGCAGATTCGCCTTCACGTCCTTCACGATGCCCTCGAAGACGGGATAAATAGCCGACGCGCTCGGGTCGTTGCCGAAATATCCCTCCTGCGCCTCGGAGAGCTTCACGCCCTCCTCATCGAACCACCCGGCGAGCTGCTTGAATGTCACGACGCCGTCGATATAGCGCTTCTCAGAAATGTGCGCCTCCTCGATTTTTGAAATGCACGGCGCGAAGAAGACGATGAAAGCGTCGTCTCCGTACTTCTTCCGCAGGAAAGCGCCGTGCGCCTCCATAGGCGAGAGCACCGGCGCGAGATACTCCGTCAGCTTCGGGAAATGCTTCTGGACGAGGAAGACGATGGACGGGCAGCAGGTTGTGATCATGTTGTCCATCGTATCGCTTTCCAGAATCCGCGCGTACTCCTTCGTCACCGCGTGCGCGCCCACCGCCGTCTCCTCGACGGCGTAGAAGCCGAGGTTCTGAAGCGCGCCCGCGAGCTTGTAGCGGTTCTCCATGCCGAACGAAGTTAGGTACGACGGAGCGAGCGCCGCTATCTTCTTCCGCGCGCTGTTCCGCACCGTCTGCTTTATGCCCGTTATGTCGTGGACGAGCGACTTCGCGTGCTGCGGGCAGTTGCGTATGCAGCGGCCGCAGAGTATGCACTCGTTCTCCATCACCTCGACCTTGCTGTCGCTGAACTTGATGGACTTCACCGGGCAGACTTTAAGGCATTTGTGGCAGTTCTTGCAGTTGGCCTTCGCCACGTTGATATACTTCATTTCCAACTCCCCATGATCACATCTCTGAAAAATTCCTCAATATGGTCCGGGTCGACGAAATGAATCTCGCCGTCCACTTTGACGGAAACGCCGTGCTCCTCGCACCGCCCCATGCAGAACGAGCCGGAAAGCTTAATCAGCTCCGACATTCCGCTCTCCTTGACGAGCTTCGTCAACCCTTCGACGACGCGGCGCGCGCCCTTTATATGGCAGGAACTTCCGACGCAGATTACCACTTCTGTCAAACCGTTTCCCTCCGCTTTGCAAAAATATTACTCCGTATGTATTTTATCAGAAAAACAGCAATTGTTATTAAATTCACAGGAAGGAGAGGGCGGGGGAAACTAACGCCGTGTATTCGCGAAATATTTTACGCGTAAAGCCGCGAGCGCGGCGCGTGCGTCGTAAAGCTTTCCGTTATATTTATACTCCGCCTCGGCTTCGGAAATGGCGGCGTCGATTTCATTGATAGATTCGCATTCGTCATTCACAAGCGTATTGTCAGCGCATTGTAGAAAATATTGTTCTCTTTGCATTGTCAGCAGCCCTCTAATATATATTTTAAGTTATACTGTATCTACTTCTCCACGCCCTGAAAGGAGAGGAGGTGAATCACATGGGCGAATTAACAACTTCTTTCCTCCTGTCCGTACTTGCCGGTGTAGTCGCAAATTGCATCAGTAAGTGGATAGGAGAACGGCGGCGAAAATAATATCGCAGCCGCAGCTTCAGGAGCCGCCGGTCAACATCAGGCGGCTTTAGTAAAATATAAAAGAATCCGCCCGGTCGCAACGGGCGGATTCTTTTCCCTAGGCGTATCACCACGGGCTCGATTAACAACTTCTTCACCGAAAGTATAACACATAACATCATCATGCATCATAGCTTTTATGCAAAAATAAAGTCTACTTTATTCTATCCTAAAAACGGCGCGCGGACAAACGTATGTGGAATCAGTAAAGCCACTTCGTCGGCAGCAGGAAGAGCCACGGCGCGGTGAAAAGCGCGAGCACGAGCGAAACGCTGCGGCGCTGGGCGTCCGTCAGCTCCACGCGGCGAAAGCAGAAATTATAATTCAGCCCGTAAATGACGAAAGCCGAGAGCGCGACGCAGCCGAGCGTCCACAGCAGGGCGGCGGGGCTTTCAAACGGGTTCATCGTGAGCGGATAGGAAAGCAGGTCGGACCACCGGCGCCGTGCGGCCTCGGGCAGAAGCGGTTCGGCGAACAGCGGCGCGGCCATCAGCGCCGTCCCCGCCGCGTCCGCCGCGAAGCCGCAGAGCCACGTGCGCAGGATAGATTTTTTCAGAACCGCCGCGATTCCGCGCGCTCCGGCAAAACGCAGCGCGAGCGCCGAAACGAGCAGGTCGATGATGAAATTCGCCGGAAGCACGACGATCCACGTCTGCGGGAAAAACCACAGCAGCCACAGCGGAAGTATGAGATTATAAAGCTTCGTTCTGCGCCTCATCGTTCGCGCCCCCTACGCGCAGTCTGCGGATATTATAGCAATTAAAGAGACGGCGCAGCCCGCCGCCGCGGCTTATGACAACCACGGCGGTGGAACGCAGCGGCATGACGCGCACACCTCACCCACACGTCACCCTGAAATGGCTCTGTTCAGGGCCTCACGCATGAAGCCGTGAGGCAGCGTGCGCGCGGCTTTGGTTACGGTTCGCGGCTCGGGACGGAGATTCCGCACAAAACATTTGCGGAATGACGGGTGCTATTGTGGGCGTGGAATGACGGGTGCTATTGCGGTGCGGAATAATTGGTGCTATGGAAGTTTGCAGAATGATAGGTGCTATTGATGGCGCGGAATGACATACCATCACACACGCTCACACTCCACCCCACACCACACTCCCGTCACCCTGAGATGCTTCTGCTCAGGGTCTCCCGCCATGACCGTGAGGCAAAAGCGCCGCAGACTGCACCTCACGATTCGGGACGGAGATTCCGTACAAAACATTTGCGGAATGACGGGTGCTATTGTGGTGCGGAATAATTGGTGCTATGGAAGTTTGCAGAATAACGGGTGTTGCGGAAGTTTGCAGAATGACGGCGGTGTGGAAGGTCGCGGGAAGGAGATAAATTGTTTGTTATTTGGTTAAGCTATACTTATTCAACTTTTTAAGGAAACGTCTATTAATTGTCATTCCGCGCTTCGACGTAATGCGCTGTCCGCTTCAGCGGATATAATAAATTTCCTCAGCGCATTACTAGCGTCGGCTGCGTTTGGCCGACGGACGCGGAATCTAGCGTCTTCAAGCACAGTAACGTTTGGAAATTAAAGCCGCTGGACCCCGCGTCGGAGCGCGGGGTGACGAGGTGGCTGTTTCTTGAATGAAGTTAAGAAACTATAACCAAACAACAAAACAATCATGTCGCCCCGTGAATTTTCTGCACGGGGCCTCCGTCATAAAACGTTAGGGACAGCAAAGTGTTCTATGCGCTTCGTTTCTGCCTTTAACGAGTATGATGGATGCCCCGGAGAGTCTGCCCCGCTTCATCGGGCAAAGCTCGCTCCGCACCATCGGGTGCAGAAAACTTCTGGGGCAACATAGTTTTTGTTAAAAGTTCAGCGAGTATAACAGACGTTTCCATAAAAAGTTGAATAAGCATAAACAGCTTTCTGTCACCTCTGCCGTTTATTGCGGTAGGTCCTCGCCAGAAGATTGCGAGGACGACATAATGTTTTGTCGTTTAGTTAATCGAATATAAGCGACGAAAAAAGCCGCCCGCTCAATTGCGGACGGCTTTGCCGTGCTTATCGTTTTACTGCGCGGGGTTACATCTCCTCCGCGTACTCCATGCCGCCTTCGTGGAAATAGAGCTCCGCCTTGCGCTCGCGGAAATTGCGCAGACGGTCCCATCCGTCGCTGTGCAGATGGCCGTAGTTGTCCATGTCCACGATGTAGATGTTGTTGTCGAAATCGTAGCCGAGCCAGTTCGGATTGAACGCGTCGTCCAAGCCGCTGCTCGCAATCTGGTGCGAGTAGAGCAGCATGATGCCGACCGCTCCGAGGACGGGGTCGAACTCGATGAGCCAGTTGTTGTGGTTATAGGCGTTCAGCCCGTCCGCCGCGGTAATCACTCCGTCGCTGGAGGCGTTCGCCTGTGTCAGGAAGACCTTCAGCATCGGCGTCGTGTAGCTGTCGTAGTTCTTCCACGTCGAGCCGAAGTCGAAACCGCCGTAGCTGCCGCTCATCGTCTGCGATTTGCCGGAAATCAGCGTCACGCCGTCCGTCTCGTCGTCCTCTGCCGAGAACGTGTAGGAGTTCGTCACGGTGCCGTTGTTGCTTCCGACGAGTTTGCCGTCCGTGTTCGCCGCGTAGACGTTTTCGACTGTGCCGCTGTTTTCGCCGACGGCGTTGCCCTTGTTGCCTTGGCTTTCGACCTCCGTCGTGTTGTATGCGTCTTTCAGCGTGCCGGTGTTGTTTCCGATTAGTCCGCCGACGTTGGACGCGCCGGTGACGGACTGGTTTTCTCCGGTCGCGGTCATTATTGTGTTGAAGACGGAGCTGACCGTCCCGGCGTTCGTACCTACTATGCCGCCGACGTTGTTTGTGTAATGGTCTACCTCTGTACCGTCGTCGTCCTTGTAAACCGCGCCCGTTACCGTGCCTGTGTTGTAGGCGGCCTTGAGAACGCCGCCCTCGGCGTTTGTGCCGATTAAGCCGCCGACGTTCAACGCTCCGCTGACCGTGCCGTTGTTGTAGATTTTATGGACGTACATCGTATCGTCAGCGTTTCGTCCGCCTTCTATCGAGCCGGTGTTGTAGCCTATCAGACCGCCGGTGTTGTCGCCGCCGGTTACTTTTGCGTCATATTCGTTAATGAGCGACGAGTTTGCGACGTTTCCGCTGTTGCTGCCAATGAGGCCGCCGGTGTTGGTTCCACCCTCTACCGTGCCGCTGTTGGTCAGCGTTGAGTGCGATATATTTCCACTATTGATGCCGAAGAGACCGCCGGTGTTGGCCTGCCCCGTTCCTATTACTGTGCCGGTATTCGTGAGGTTGGCGTATTCTATGTCGCCTTTATTCTCGTAGAATATGCCGCCTGCGCTTCCTGCGTCTGCTTTGACTTCGCCGTGGTTTTCCGCTGTAATATAGTCGTTTTCCGTGCCTTTTAGCAAGTCATCGTTAGCGTTTGAACCTGCAAGGCCTCCTACGTTACTTTCCCCGCTCACGTCGCCGTAATTGATTAACTTGCCTTCGAGTTCTCCGCTGAGCGTGTTTTCTCCGACGATGCCGCCGACAAAGGTCGCGCCGTCAGCGCTCACGTTGCTGTTGTTCGTCGCGTTGGTTATCTTGCCGCTGTTTGTGCCAGCGATGCCGCCGAAATACCTTGCGTCTACGTCGTTTCCGGTTTTTAGGACGAGCGTCTCATTCAGGACGTTTTCGATCGTTCCTGTGTTCTCGCCAGCTATGCCGCCGACGTACTTCGTGCCGCTGACCGTGCCTTCGTTGGTCAGATTGTTGTCGCTCGTTATCGAGCCTGCGTTGCTTCCTGCGATGCCTCCGACGTAGTCAGTGCCGGTGATGGCCGCGACTATCGCGTTCGAGAGGTTTTTAAGGATTCCTTTCTCTCCATTGCTTCCGACCATGCCGCCGACGTAGTCCTTGCCGTTGATGGTGCCGGTGTTGCGGCCGCTGTCTATCGTGCCGCTGTTGACGCCCGCGAGGCCTCCGGCGTAATCGCCCGTCGCGGTTATGCCGGTCGTGTTGACGGCGTTTTCTATCTCGCCGCTGTTGGTTCCCGCCACGCCGCCGACGCTGCCGTTGCCTGTCACGACGCTTTCGTTGTAGAGGCTGTACATCGCGCCGCTGTTGTCGCCCGCGATGCCGCCGACCTTATCGACGTCTTCGCCGTTCGTCACGCCGAGGCTGTTTGCGAGGTTGACTTTGCCCTCGTTTTTGCCGACGACGCCGCCGATCGCCGTTGCATTGCCGTCGGACGTTACCGCGCTTTCGGCTGTGACGAAGGTGCCTTCCATCGCGCCGATTGTGCCGGTGTTTGTCCCCGCGATGCCGCCCGCCGTGCCGCCGTTCGTTATGACGGAGTCGGAGGCCGCGCTCGATTCAATCGTTCCCGCGTTCGTCCCCGCGATGCCGCCCGCGTTCGCGGCTTCGACGCGGTTGCCGAAGGTCGTGACGCCGGTTATCGTGCCGCTGACTGTCGAGCCATCTTCTTTTGTCTGGGTAATTACTTCGGACGCTATCGCGCCGGCGCTCTCGCCGTCGCCTCCGAAGAACTTAGACGCGTAGACGCGGAGGTCTTTCACCGTGCCTGCGAGTTTGCCGAATATGCCGGAGCTGGCTTCATCCGCTTTCGTGGCGTCTGCGTTCAGGCCGATGATGCGGAAGCCGCGCCCGTCGAACGTGCCGGAGTAGCCGTCAGTAGTACCGCCTCCGATTTCTTCGTAACCCGTCAACGCCGACGCGTCGATGTTACCTTTGAGCGCGAAGTTGTAGCCGAGGATGCCACTGCCTCCGTTAGTTTCTGCATAACTCTGTATGCCTTTGAGCTGGTTTGCGTCGCTTATCCAGATGTGCGTTTTTGACGCGGGGGCTCCAAGGTTGAGTATAGCGTTGCGGAATGTGTTGTCGGTATCCTTTTCATCATACTGTTTGAGGTCAAACTCGCTCCCATTCCACATATCTATCGCAAGTACCTCGTCGTCGTTTTTGCTGTCGAGCGTAATCTTATTGTTGTTGTGGTCGTCTAAGAACTCGTGCAGTTCCCTCCATCCGTTGTATGTTCCCTGTTCGTCGCTGTTCGCCTTCGCTATATTTGTGATGTCGAGGAGGACCTCGCCGCCAGCGCTGAGGTTTATGTCCCCGGTCGTGCCGGAGAGGTCGCTGTCCACGTAGACGCTGCCGCCGCTGAATGTTTTACCTCCGTCGGTTGTCCCGCCGTTGACTGTGAAATTACCCGCAGTGCTGACACTTCCCGTGCCGAGGTTGCCGTAGAGAACTTCCGCCGCGCCGGAGGCGGTTATTGTGATGTCGCCGTCTCTGGAGGCCCCTTCCTCAGTCTCGTACGTGAACATATCGGAGACGGATTTCATAGGCTTGTTGGGGTCGTTGAGGCTTGTTGTGTCCATCGTTCCTCTCGACGCGCCGCTGATGCCGTCTATCTCGGTCTTCTCGCCTTTCTTCTTTGCCGTGAGGCTGCCTATTATCTCGACGTTTTTGCCCGTGATTTCGATATCGCCGTTCATCGAGGTAATTTCGCCGTAGGCCGATATGTCTCCGCCGTTTGTGAGCGTCACCGACGAGCCGTAGAGCTTCGAGGCCGAGCCGAGGTTGAAGTTCGTGCCTGTGCCGTTCATTGCGAGCGCGTGGTCGCTGAATATCGTGCCGCCGAAGTAGCGTCCGTCGCCCGCCGACTGGAAGCCGTCGATCGTCAGGCCGCCGCCGTAGACGGCGAGGCCGCCAGCGCCGTAGAGCCCGAGGTCGCCCCACTTGAATGTAACGTTGTCGGGGTTTTTAAGGTTCAATATCGTCAGTAAAGGATTGTATGCCGTACCATATTGGACGCTGTCACCTTGAACGAGCTGCCCCTTCCAAGCATCGGTTGCTTCCATACTTGGCATAAAAACATTCAATATAGGTGTGCCCTCATCATAGAGACGCCATTTATTTACCGCGGTATCAACTGACCAATCGGATGCCGTATCTAATTTTTCTATATTGAGTTTGTATGCCCCAGCGTTGCTCTTGTTATTGTATTCGACGACGTGGATACCTTGCGCCTTGGCCTGTTCGCGGAGGTCTTCGAACTTAGGCTTAGTAACGTCAGTCGGATTCTCCGGCGTTATGTAGTTGGCGTTGGTAATATTATTACTATTTCCGCCGCTTCCGTATATAGCGCCGAGTGTGTCAGTTGTGCTCACATACTCATTGCTGTTAGGAGCTGTTAATGATGCTGCGTAGAGGTTGCCAAGAGTATATACATTGTCAATCTTTAGATTGTTTGTAATTCTTCCTGCGATACCCCCGACATGGTGCGAATACGCATTCTCGCCTGTTTTGGGATCATAGAGATATTGCGCGAAACTTCTTATCGTGCCGAGGTTGTAGGCGTAGAAGAGACTTTCCGCATCTGCTCCGGCGTCGCCGACGATGCCGCCGACCTGCGACCTCTTGTTTTCCGCGTCGAAGTTTTTAACGGTTATGTTGCCTGTGTTGAAAACATTGGATATTTCCCCTGCGAACCACCATCCGGCAATCCCGCCGACGGTGCTGTAGCCGTTGTAGATGTCTCCGGTGTTGTAGGCTTTATCGACAAAACCGGAGAGACGGCCTGCGATGCCGCCGACATGACGGCCGCGGAAATAGAAGTTTTCGTCGCCTATCTGCCCCGCGTTGTATACGTCATAGATTATGGCGCGCGCTTCGGATTCTTCCGACGTATCGCCGACGATTCCGCCCATATTGAGCGATTCTTTTTGCCTGCTGTTCTCATCCACCGTTCGCGTTGCTTTCAACGTGCCCAGATTGTAAGAACCGGAGACGGACCCGTTGAACATCTGCCCGATAACTCCGCCGATCCCCGTATATCCGCGCACGTCGCCCGTGTTGTATGAATTGGAGACTGTCGCAGTTTCTTCGCCGTCTTTTATTTTTTGAAGCATTTCAGGCGTGCCGTTGATCTCACTGCTGATTTTCCCGACGACGCCGCCGACGTTCGCGGCCTGCGCGGTGAGCGGTATGCTGTTCCCGGTAATTTCGGCAGAATGTACCGTGCCGCGGTTGCCGGAGTTCTCTATCTTCGCATCATCGCCGAAGAGGTAGCCGACGACGCCGCCAATGTTGCCGATGATGAAATTTTCATTGCCGTCGCTTGATACACCTCTGACCGTTTCTCTTGCAAAGCCGCCGTCTGTGCGCGCTCCGGTTGCCGTTATGTCGCCGCCGTTGTTCACGCCTATGCTTACAGTCGAGTTCCCTGTCAGGAAGCCCGCTACGCCGCCGACGTTGTGCGCTCCGGCGACGGTGTTTTCTTTGTTCTCGGCGTTGGTTATCTTCGTGTTCTCAGCGCGTCCGACGATGCCTCCGACGTTGCCGGCGTTGTAGTAAGTGCCGGTATTAGTATTTCCAATAGTCTTTGACGTCGTAACGTCGCCGGTGTTTGTAACATTAGAGATTGAGGCATCATTCGCCTTACCTGCTATACCTCCGGCGTTGGCCGTCCAGACGTCATTTATTGTTTCGAGACTGTTGTCA
>DVKA01000299.1 GCA_018716365.1 Candidatus Caccocola faecipullorum | reverse complement strand
CGTAGAAAAATTTCTCGTAAAAGCTTATCAGCCGCCCGATGCCCGCGACGGGGTGCGGAATACCGCGCGGGTCCCCGAAAACCGCGTCGAGCAATAAAGCCATGATTATCTGCAAAGCGACACCTCCGAGCTGAAGTCCATGTTACACCGCATTATATTACAGCAAGCGCGCAAAAATTTCCGCCGCGCGCGTGCCGCAGGCGCGAAAACGTGGTATAGTTTTTTGCATGATTATAGATTTTCATACTCACGTTTTCCCTCATAAGATAGCGGCGGCGGCGATGGAGAAACTGCGCGCCCAATGCAGCGTGCCCTCCGCATCCGAAGCCACTCTGGAAGATCTTGAAGCCGCGATGAAAAAATCGGGCGTGGACAGGAGCGTCCTGCTCCACATAGCGACGAAGGAACACCAACACCAGCACGTGCTGGAATTTGCAAAGGAGACAGATTCTGAAAAATTCATTTCCTTCGGCTCGGTAGTGCCCGGCTCCGAGACGGCGCTCGAATATATCTGGAAAATCTCCGACGAAGAGCTAAAAGGGATAAAGCTCCACCCCCCGCTCCAGCGCGTAGACGCAGACATAGAGAGCGCTATGCCCATGTACGACCTCATCCGCGCGCTGAACCTCGTCGTCGTATTCCACGCCGGATGGGACGCGACCTACCGCGATGAAATGCGATGCACCCCGCGGATGCTGCTGCACATACTGCAAAACTTCCCGGGCATCAAGATGGTCGCCGCGCACATGGGCGGCATGTGCCTTCAGAACGAAGTCATGGAACTTCTGGCCGGCAAGGCCGACCTGTACTTCGACACGGCCTACGCCGCAGATCCGTGGATAGACAAACCGACGGTGGAAAAAATAATCCGCACGCACGGCGCGGACAAAATCCTCTTCGGCAGCGACTTCCCGTGGCACCTGCCCTCTCAGGAAATAGAACTGATCGACAGCCTGAACATCAGCTCCGAAGAAAAAGAGCTGATCCTAGGCGGCAACGCGAGAAGGCTGCTGGGGATTTAGCCGGAACCGCAGATTTTATAGAAAAACGCAAAACGGCCGCCCGCGCGTGAAATCCGCGCTGGCGGCCGTTTCTATTCGATAATCCGGCTATTGCCTCCCGCCAAGAATCTCTTCCGCGAGCGCGCGCACGGCTCCCTTTACGTCGTATTCGCCGCCGAAGACGCCCACGCAGGCGGGGCAGCCGTTTTTGCACTGGCAGGAGTTCAGCATACCGAGCGCGGCGCGCACAAGCTCGTCCTTGACCTCGAAGGCTCCTTCCGCGAGGCCGACGCCTCCTGGTATGTTGTCGATGATGTATATCGCTGGGCGGCGCAGCTGCGGGTCTTTGACGCGGCTCGTAACGCGTATGTCGGAGCGGTCGCACATGAGGAAGAGCGGCGCGGTGTTGCGCAGGAGGTGCTCCAGCCCCTCCATTGCGACTTTCAGCTCCGCGTCCTCTGCGCGGCTCTCCGGCGTCATTATCCAGCAGGCGGTCGTGTGCATCTGTTCTTCCGGCAGATTTATCTGTCCGAAGCCCGCGTTCTCATGCGTTGCGAGCTTTATTTTCTTGAATATCGTCGGCGTCTCGGTCACGAGTACCTCGCCCCAGCCGTAATTTCCCTGCGTTTCGAAATCGTCCGTGATGTTGATGCGCAGCGCCGCGTCGCCGTCGGTGTAGTATTCGGCGTCGATTTCGCGGATGAAGCACTGCATCTTCTCTGTGTCGAGAGTTTCAACGATGTAGGAGCGCCCGCCGTGGAAGTATATCGCGTCGGGGAATATCAGCGTCGGCGCGGAACGGCGGTCCATCGTGCCGACGACCTTCGGCTTCTGCGGAATCGTTATGTCCGTTATCGTGTAGTTCTCGCTCGTCGCGCTGCGCAGCGAAAGGCCGGAGGCGGGATATGAGTCGTCCTGCCAGTAGTAGCGTCCGCCGTCGGCCTCGGAGACCTTGTGCAACACGCCGTGGTCCGCGAGGTAGTCGAGTATCTCGTCGACGTTCTGCGCGCCGAATTTTTCGCCCGCCGCGAAGGGCAGCTCGAAGGCCGAGCACTTGACGTGGCTCACCTGTATGTAGGGGTTGTATGGGTCGATGCGCGCCTTCTCGGCGGGCGCGCCGTAGAACCATTCGGGGCGCGAGGCGAGGAACTGGTCGAGCGGGTCGGCCGACGCTACAAGCACCGCCGCAGAAAGCCCGCCGCGCCGCCCCGCGCGCCCTATCTGCTGCCACGCGGAGGCGATGCTGCCCGGATAGCCGTGCAGCACCGCGAGGCCGAGCGAGCCGATGTCTATGCCGAGTTCGAGCGCGTTCGTCGAGACGACGCCGCGGAGCGCGCCGCTGCGCAGGTCGGCCTCTATCTTGCGCCGCTCTTTTGGAAGATAGCCGCCGCGGTAGCCCATGATCATCATCGGGTCGGCTCCGCGCTTCGCCAGGCCGCCGCGTATCGAGGTCAGCAGCAGCTCTACGTTGAGGCGCGAGCGGGTAAATACAATTGTGCTGATGCCGAGCGAGAGCGCCTCCGTCGCTATGCGCGCCGTCTCGAAGAGCGACGAGCGGCGCATCCCCGTGTTGTAGTCCACAATCGGGGGATTGTAGATTATGAGTTCCTTTTCGGAGAGCGGAGCGCCGCTTTCCGTTATCAGCTTCATTTTCCGCCCAGTCAGAGCTTCCGCGTGACCGGCGGGGTTTGCGATCGTCGCGGAGCAGCAGATGAACGTGGGGCGCGAGCCGTAAAATTCGCAGATGCGCGCGAGGCGGCAGAAGAGGTTCGCAAGGTGCGAGCCGAAGATGCCGCGGTAGGTGTGCAGCTCGTCGACGACGATGTATTTGAGATTCTGAAAATAGTCGGACCATTTTGTGTGATGGGGGAGGATGCCGGAGTTCAGCATATCGGGGTTCGTTATGACGACGTGCCCCTCGGTGCGCGCGAGGCGGCGTTTCACCGGCTCCGTGTCGCCGTCGTAGACGAAGCCGCGTATCTTTCCGTCCGTGAACGACGAGAGCTCGCCGAGCTCCGCAAGCTGATCCTGCGCAAGCGCCTTCGTCGGGAAAAGATAAAGGGCGCGCGCGGATGGATTTTGAAGCACCGCGTGCAGCACGGGAAGATTGTAGCAAAGCGTCTTGCCCGACGCCGTCGGCGTCGCGACGACGCAGTCTTCGCCCGCGAGCGCGCAGGCGACGGCTTCGCTCTGATGCGAGTAGAGCGCCTCGACGCCGCGGCGCTTCAGCGCGTTTACTATCCTCTGGTCGAGCGCGCCAAACGAGCCGAATGATGCCGGACGTGCCGGAAAACGTTTGACCGCGGGCCGCCGCCCGCCGAGCTCCGTCACGTAGCGCACGATGTCTTCAACGTCAGGTTTCTTCTTTGAAAAGTAATTTTCGAGCATAATTCATCCCCCGTTCCCGGCTTCAAGTATAGCCCAAAAGCGCGCGCGGCGCGCGCCGTTACCGGCGCGCAATTCGCTTTCAGGCGTAAGTCGCGGCTTATGCCGAAACGCGGTTTTCCCAGTTAGCGACTGCATATCTTTAGCCTCCGCCGTTGCGTCCGCGGCTCCGTTTAGGTTAGAATAAAGCCGTATCGTCTATACGATGGGAGAAATTATTGAACGGCGGTGATTTCAATGCAGGAATCCGGCGAAATGTATCTTGAAACCATACTGGTACTGAAAAATAAAAACGGTTCGGTCCGCTCCGTCGACGTCGCGCGCGCCCTTTCGTTCAGCAAACCCAGCGTCAGCCGCGCGATCGGCATACTTAAGGACGACGGATATGTGGCGGTGGAGGACAACGGAGAGCTCACCCTCACTGAGACCGGCCTCGCCCGCGCCGGTGCGATATACGAGCGCCACCGCTACATAACGAAGTTCCTCACCGAAGTGCTCGGCGTCCCGCACGAGACGGCGGAGGCCGACGCCTGCCGCATAGAGCACATAGTAAGCCAGGAAACGTTTGAGAAAGTCAAGGAATACCTTGCGCGCAGCGGCGATTAAGGTATTGCAAGAAGAATAATTGTAAGCTATAATCCTTGTACATATCTTGTAGAGATCCGGCTCTGTTTCCCGGGTCTCTTTTGATGTTGAGATATGCGGAGCGGAGGCGCGGCCTTCGCCTCCGAATGCGAATACGAGCCCCAAAGGGGCATAATAAAACGTAGAAACAAATACAGGGAGGCATTCTCAGTTATGGCAAAGGAACATTTT
>DVKA01000030.1 GCA_018716365.1 Candidatus Caccocola faecipullorum | reverse complement strand
GACCAAGCCGACGCGGCTCTTCGGCGGGATGAACCAGTCTATCCCGCGCAGCACCTCCTGTTCGCCGAAGCGCACCTTCAAGCCCTTTATCTCAATCATAGGAAATTGCTTCCCTCCGTTGCAAAACAATCGCGTTCATTATAAACGCAAACGCGCGCGGTGAAAACGAGGCGGAGGCGGCGGCGCGCGCTGCAAAAAATTTTTTCTCCGCGGCTTCGCGCGGCGCGCGTGAAATTAAGCGCGGCTTTCCGCTTGATTTTACGCTTAAAACGCGCTATAAAGATACGAGTGCATCAAGCATTACGCATTCGGAGGATAATGTATGACCGAGATAAGAGAATACCCGAAGATGAAAGACATTTACGGCTCTCTCGTCTTTGACCAGAGGGAGATGAAACAGCGGCTTCCGCGCGACGTTTACGACAGCCTCGTCGCGGCTACGGAGGGACGCCAGAAGCTCGATTCGAGCATAGCGGACACCGTCGCGCTCGCGATGAAGGACTGGGCCGTCAGCAAGGGCGCCGACCACTGGGCGCACTGGTTCCACCCGCTGACGGAGCTCACGGCGGAGAAGCACACGGCCTTCCTCATGGCGGACGAGAACGGCAACCCGCTGAACTCCTTCCGCGGCAAGGACCTCATGCAGAGCGAGCCTGACGCCTCCTCCTTCCCGTCGGGCGGCACGCGCAGCACCTTCGAGGCGCGCGGCTACTCCGCGTGGGACCCGACGAGCCCCGCGTTCATAATCAAATCCAAGAAGGGCGGCACCCTCTGCATCCCGTCGATATTCATAGCCTACGACGGATCGCCGCTCGACATGAAGACCTACCTGCTGCGCGCGATGCAGGCGATAGAGACGCGCTCGATGAAGATGCTGAAGCTCTTCGGCAACCGCGGCGTCCGCTACGTCCACGCGACCGTCGGAGGCGAGCAGGAGTTCTTCCTCCTCGACCGCCCGCGCGCGCAGAAGCGCCCGGACATCCGCTTCTGCGGACGCACGCTCGTCGGCTCGCCGCCGCCGCGCGACCAGAAGATGGAGGACCACTACTTCGGCGCGATTCCGACGCGCGTCCTCTCCTACATGGAGGACGTGCAGCGCGACCTTGCGCGCCTCGGCGTAGACCTTGCGACGCGCCACAACGAAAACGCGAGATGCCAGTTCGAATTCGCGCCGCAGTTCACCGAGGCGAACCTCGCCTGCGACCAGAACCAGCTCGTCATGGAGACGATGCGCAAGATGGCGCGCGAGCACGAGCTGCGCCTGCTCTTCCACGAGAAGCCATTCCGCGGCATGAACGGCAGCGGCAAGCACATCAACTTCTCGCTCGAAGACAGCGAGGGGCGCAACCTGCTGAAACCATCGACGAACCACAGGAAGAACGTCATATTCCTCTCGTTCCTCTCGTCGTTCATACTCGGGACTGCCGAGCACTTCGGCCTGCTCCAGGCCTCCGTCTCGACACCGGGCAATATGTACCGCCTCGGCGGCCAGGAAGCGCCGCCGAACATCATCTGCATCTACCTCGGCGACGCCATCGCCTCGATGCTGCGCGCCGTCGAAGAGGGCACCGACGACGGCACGATGAAGCCCTCGCGCGGCACGCTCGACCTCGGCCTCTCGAAGCTGCCCGACATCGTCGCCTTCGACAGCGACCGCAACCGCACGAGCCCGATAGCCTTCACCGGCAACAAGTTCGAATTCCGCGCGCCCGGCGCGTCGCAGGCGATGGCTATTCCAGTCATGGCGCTGCTCACGGTCTGGGCCGCCGGCATGGAAAAATTCCTCGGCTTCTTCGAGGAAGAGATAAACGCGGGCCTCGACCCCGTGGACGCCGCCATCAAGACGATACGCAAAGTCTCGGAGATGAGCCGCAACATACGCTTCGAAGGCAACGCATACAGCGCGAACTGGCACGAAGAGGCGGAGCGCCGCGGCCTGCTCAAGGCGAAGACGATCCCCGAGGGCATAGACCTCTTCATCGAGCCGTCGACGATAAAGATGCTCGAAGAGATGGGCGTCTTCTCCAAAAAGGAGATAGAGGCGTTCCACACGATAAAGCTCGAACAGTTCGTCAAGAGCATCGAAATCGAGATGTCCGTGCTGCGCGACATGGTCTGGGAGGGAATCCTGCCCGCGCTCTCGAAGCAGATACTTCTCGAAAAAAGCTCGCGCGACGCCGTCGCGGGCTACGGCCTGCCGTCGTTCGAGAAATGGGACAAACTTCTCGTCCGCCTCGCCTCCGCGAAGCTCGACCTCATCGAGAAGACCGCGGAGCTCGCCGCGCTGCGAGAGAAGATGGCGCAGATGACGGCGCGCGCCCACGCCGAGGAGATCGTGAAGTCCGCGGTGCCGCTCATGCTCGAAATCCGCAAAATCGCAGACTCGGTGGAAATCTTCTTCTCAGCCGAGAATATGCCATATCCGAATTACAGAAACCTGCTCTCGCTCTCGGCGTAGAACGCCGCGCAACGACGAAACTTCCCCCGCCCCGCGCGGGGGATTTTTTTTGTTCTTCTTTAGTTACTTATGTTTATGATAATCTCTATAATTACTTAAGTCTTTATATTGACATTAGAAAAAGAAAGAATATTATATTTTTTGTCAGTTTCAAGACAAAAAACATAGACACTCACAAGGGAGGACACAGAAATGACTTTAGCAATGCCTGAGCTGCAAAAGGAATATGGGAACTTTATCGGAGGCGAGTGGCGGCCGGCGAAGGACGGCGCGACGTTCGAGACGCACTGCCCGGCGGACGGACGGCTGCTCGCATCGTGCGCCGAGGCGACGCGCGAGGACGTAGACGACGCGGTAAATGCCGCGTGGGCCGCGTGGGAGTCATGGAAGAACGTCGCTCCCGCGGAACGCGCGGCGATTTTGATGAAGGTCGCCGACGCTATCGACGCGAACAAAGAACACCTTGCGATGGTCGAGTCGCTCGACAACGGCAAGCCGATACGCGAGACGCTCAACGTAGACGTGCCGATGTCCGCAGACCACTTCCGCTACTTCGCCGGCGCGGTGCGCGTCGAAGAGGGCAGCGCCGCGATGCTTGACGGGAACACGCTCTCTCTGATACTGCGCGAGCCGATCGGCGTCGTCGGGCAGGTCGTGCCGTGGAACTTCCCGTTCCTCATGGCGGCGTGGAAGCTCGCGCCGGTGCTCGCCGCAGGCTGCTGCACGGTATTCAAGCCGTCAAGCATAACGCCGCTTTCGGTGCTCGAACTTGCGCGCATCGTGCAGGGCATACTGCCGCCCGGCGTCTTCAACGTCGTCACGGGCAAAGGTTCGAAGGCCGGACAGTATATACTCGAACACAAGGGCTTCCACAAACTCGCCTTCACCGGCTCGACCGACGTAGGCCGCGACGTGGCGAAGGCCGCTGCCGACCGCCTGATTCCCTCGACGCTCGAACTCGGCGGCAAGTCGGCGAACATCTACTTCCCAGACTGCAAATGGGACATGGCGATGGACGGCCTTCAGATGGGCATACTTTTCAACCAGGGTCAGGTCTGCTGCGCCGGGTCGCGCGTCTTCGTCCACGAGGACATCTACGACAAATTTATTGAAGATGCGGTCAAGGCCTTCAACAAAATCAAGGTCGGCCTGCCGTGGGACCCCGCGACGCAGATGGGCAGCCAGATAAACAAGCATCAGGTAGAGCACATTCAGGCCTGCGTCGACGCGGCGGTTAAAGAGGGCGCTACTATCGCCTGCGGCGGAACGCCCGCGACGGAAGGCGAGCTTGCAAACGGAGCCTTCTACAAGCCGACGCTGCTCACTGACGTGACGAACGACATGACCGTCGCGCAGGAAGAAATTTTCGGCCCCGTCGCCTGCGTCATAAAGTTCCGCACAGAGGACGAAGTCGTCAAGATGGCGAACGACAGCAAGTACGGCCTCGGCGGCGCGGTGTGGACGCGCGACATCAACCGCGCGATACGTGTAGCGCGCGCGATTGAGACGGGCCGCATGTGGGTCAACACCTACAACTCAATACCGGCGGGCGCGCCCTTCGGCGGCTACAAGGAAAGCGGCATCGGACGCGAAACGCACAAGGTCATCCTCGAACATTACACACAGATGAAGAACATCATGATAAACCTCGGCGAGTCGCCGACCGGCTTCTACCCGCAAGACTAAAGGCAGGATAGAGGACAATAACGCAAAGCATACGAAGCTCCCGCCCGCGCAGCGCCGGCGGGAGCTTTTCGCGTCCGCGCGAAATTCACAAGAGCGGCGTAAGCCGCAGCACGCCGCTCGATTCCGCGCGTTTCTCCAAAGATTCCGCAGGTGTGTAATATAATGGGAAGATAGAAAATTTTACGCCGCCTCCGCGCGGTTCGGGGATGTGACGCGTTTGACGCTGAGGGACAGGGCCGCCTCTCTTCTCGACACGGTGTTCGTGTCGCTGAAACACAGGGACTTCCGCATATTCTGGACGGGGCAGTGCGTTTCGCTGCTCGGCACGTGGATGCAGCGCACCGCGCTGATGTGGCTCGTCTACACGATGACGGACTCGCCCTTCCTCGTCGGCCTCGTCGGCGTCGCTCAGTTCATGCCGATGCTGCTCTTCACGCTCTTCGCGGGCGCGATAGTAGACCGCTTCCCGAAACGCAAAATCCTCATCGTCACGCAGTCGCTGCTGATGGTTCAGGCCGTCGCGCTAGCTGCGCTCGCCTTCTCCGGCTCCGCGGAATACTGGCAGCTTCTAACGCTCTGCGTATTTCTCGGGATAACTACGACGATAGACGTTCCCGCGCGCCTTTCGTTCTTCGTCCATCTCGTCGGCAGAGAAGACGTGATGAACGCCGTCTCGCTCAATTCTTCGATAGTCAACCTCGCGCGCATCGTCGGCCCGGCGCTTGCGGGCGCGGTGATGATGGAATTCGGCGCTGGCGTCTGCTTCATGCTGAACGCAGTCAGCTTCCTCGCCGTGCTTTACAGCCTGACGCGCATCCGCGCGCAGGAGCCGCGCGCGCTGCCGTCCGCGAAAAAGCGCAGCGTCGTGAAAGAAGTGTTTGAAGGGCTCGACTACATACGCCGCGACCAGACGCTTTCGATAAACGCGACGATTCTCGCCGTCGTCTGCACCTTCGCGCTGAACGGCGAAGTCATGGCTCCGGTCTTCGCCGATACGGTGCTCGAAATGGGCGCGGGCGCGTACACGGGTATGCTCTCGGCGATGGGCGCGGGCTCGCTCGCCGGCGCGATAACGATGGCCTCGCTTGCAAAGCGCGGGGAGAAAAAATGGCTCCTGCCGGCAGGGGCCGCCGCGACGCTTCTAATACACCTGCTGATGCTCCTTGCGTGGAACCGGGGGACTGCCTATCTGTTCGTCGCCGCTATAGGCTATTTCAACCTCGTATTCCTCAACGCCGGAAATTCCATCTTTCAGGTGCACACTCCCGACGAATACCGCGGGCGCGTCATGAGCGTCTACACATTCCTCTCGCAGGGCTCCCTGCCGCTCGGCAACTTCTTCGCGGGCTCAGTCATGCAAAGCTTCGGCGGCTGGGCCGGTTATCCCTCCTGCGGGCTGGCGGCTGCGCTGCTGCTCTTCGCCTTCCTGCGCAAAAAGAAGGACGTCCTGCGAAGCTGGTTCGCGCAGGGCGGCCTGCTGAATGGCTGAGACGGCTAAGCTTCGACCGGGAAAGAGATTATAGCGCTTTCGCGCCCGCTGCTGTAATGCGACGAGACGGCCTCTTCGGCGGCGCGCACGTCTCCGCGCTCGATCGCCGATATTATCGCCTCATGTTCGGCGACGATGCTGTTGGTGAAGACTTTGTTGGTATAGAGAACGTTCCTGCCCGCGCACATTTCGTTCCATATGCTGCACAGGCGGCCTACGAACAGTTTGTTGTGGTAATTTTCATATAGTTTTTTATGAAATTTGTCGTTAATATCGCCGATAACGTCCTGCGAACAGCCGCCCGCTATTTCGCCGCGCAGCTCTTCGTTTATCCTGCGCAGCGCCTCGAAATCCACGATAAACGGCGTCTTTGCGAGCTGTTTTACAAGGTAAGATTCCATGACCTGAAGTATTTCCAGAACCTGAAGATATTCGTACAGAGACAGGTTGCGCACAAAATAGCCCGCGCGCGGCCGGTAGACCGCCATGCCTTCGGCGATCAGCTTTTTCAGAGCCTCGCGGATCGGAGTCTGGCTGATCCCGAACTCTCTGGACAGGGAGTCTATATTGATGTGAGCTCCGGGCTTTAATTTCTTTTCTTTGATTAGAGCTCTGATTTTGCTTGAAGCTAAATCAGACAGACTAAAGTCAGCCATAATTTTTCCCTTCGTACTGATAGGTTGTATAAATCAATTTCATTTTATCATAATCAGAGCGCGGAACGGTAAATAAAAATCAGTATAACGTCCTGTTATCTGTCAGATTTATTCTGTTTTGCGCGAGAAACGAAAAAGGCTATAAGAAGAACTTCCTTACAGCCTTTTTGCCCTCTGTCTCCGGCGGCGCCGCGCCTGCTGCGCGCTGCGCCGCGGATTTTTTACCGCTTTACAAAAGATTTGACGATTTCGACCAGCACCGCGGCGATTTTCTCCATGGACTGCACCGGTATATATTCGTATCTTCCGTGGAAATTATGCCCGCCTGTGCAGATATTCGGGCACGGTATGCCTTCGAAGGATAGTATCGTCCCGTCGGTCCCGCCGCGCATGGGGATGTAGAACGGCTCGACGCCCAGCGCCTTCATCGCCTCTTCGACGGCCTTTACTATTTCAAAACGGCCTTCGATAGCCTCGCCTATGTTCCTGTAAGTGTCCGTTATCTCGACTTCCACCGTACCGTTCCCGTATTTGCCGTTCAGGAAGTCCGCTGCGTCGCGTATCATCTTTTTGCGCGCGTCGAATTTCTTCGCGTCGTGGTCGCGCAGATAGCACCGCAGCTTCGTCAGCTCGACCTCTCCCGAAAATTCGAGAATGTGGTAATAGCCTTCGTAGCCTTCCGTATGCCCCGGCGTTTCAGCGGCCGGAAGCATATTTATAAACTCGTTCGCAATGAGAATTGAGTTCTTCATCTGGTTTTTCGCAAGGCCGGGGTGGATGTTGATCCCGTTTACGACGATTTTCGCTTCGGCCGCGTTGAAGGTTTCGTACGCTATTTCGCCGAGCGGCCCCCCGTCGAGAGTGTAGGCGAACTGCGGGCAGAAACGCGATTTTTCGAGAGTTTTCGCGCCGAGGCAGCCGACCTCTTCGTCCGTCGGGAAAAATATCTGTATTTCGCCGTGTTTTTCTTCCGGGTGCGCGTGGAAGTACTCCAGCATCGCCATTATCTCCGCTATTCCGGCTTTATCGTCCGCGCCGAGCAGCGTGGAGCCGTCCGTCACCACGAGGTCGCAGCCCGCGTAGTTCTTCAGATGCGGGAAGGCCGCGGTTTTCATTACGACGTTCTGTTCCTCGTTGAGGACTATGTCGCCTCCGTCGTAATTTTCTACGACGCGCGGGCGCACGTCCTTTCCGCTGCATTCCGGCGAAGTGTCCAGATGCGAGCAGAAGCCTATTGCTGGAGCCCCGCCGCAGTTGGCGGCTACTTTCGCATATACGCAGCCGGATTCCGAGACACAGACGTCTTCGGCTCCGACGGCCCTCAGTTCTTCGGCCAGCAGCGCGGCGAGATCTTTCTGCCGTTCCGTGCTCGGCACGCTCTGCGAGTTATAGGCCGACTCCGTATCGATTTTTACATATCTGATAAATCTTTCAAGAATTGACGGCATTTCGTTCCCTCCATGGCTCTTCTTTAGGCTTTTCCTTCATATAGCCTTTCCAGCGGGACTATGTCGCTGCTCTTGCGGGTTATCGCGGAAACTGCGAATATCACCGCGAAGGCTATCGGAACTGTGATGATGGCGCTTTTGATGCCGAAAGGCGACTTCAAGACGATTTCCCATATTATAGTCCCTACGCCGCCCGCGAGGATGCCGCAGAGCCCGCCGGCTTTAGTAACGTTCTTCGCAAAGAGCGCGCAGACGAGGGCGGGAGTGACCGACGCGCCGTACATGGAATACGCGTACATCTGCAGGGAAATTATGTCGGGGAAGAAGCGGCCCATTATATAGGCTAGCGCGGCTACTCCGACGGCGGAGATGCGCAGCGCGACGAGCTTCTCCCTGTCCGTGGCGTCCCTGTGGAAGAAGCGGTTCCATATGTCGTACGTGACGTTGGACGCGATGGTGAGTATGTACGAGTCCCCGGTCGTCACTATGAACGCCATGCAGGAGGCCATCAGTATGCCGCCGATGAGAGCGGGCATACATTTAATCGCTACTTCAAAAATTACGGCGTCCGGCTTCGCAAGGTTGGGAAGCAGATAGATGCCGGCCGCGGCGACGAAGATCTGGAGGTTGAAGACCATGATTTCAGAGATGATCAGCCCTATGCCGGACTTCTTGGCGGTCTCGATATTTCTGGCGGCGCCCATTCGCTGTATCATGTTCTGGTCGCCGAGCACGAGGAAGAATATCGGGAAGATGTAGCCGAGCATCTGCATAAAGGTCAGGCTGCCGCGGAACGTATTCCTTCCCTCAGGGAGATTCTGGAACAGGCCGAAAAAGCCGCCGTCGAGCTGCGCCGACAGCACAGGCACGGCGACGATGAAAGCTCCCAGGAACAGGAACGCGCTCATCGCATCCGTGTAGGCGACGCTGAACATTCCGCCCGTCACCGCGAGAATGAGCATCAGTATCCCCGCCGATATGACCGCCGTCTCAAGGTCTATGCCCGTCGTCAGGTTGATCAGAAGCCCGGCGGCTTTGAACTGGGACGAGAGAATCCCGACATATCCGAGGACGATGCATATCGTCGCAATTACCCGCGCCGCCGTGCCGAACCGTTCTTCAAATAATTCTGGAATGGTATATGTAGCGGCCTTGCGCACATGCCCAGACACGAGATACAGCAGGAACATCCCTATCGGAGCGCCGATGAATATCAGGACCCCGAAATACGGACCGTTCTGCCATATCAGCCCGGCGGAGCCGGTGATGCCTCCGCCTCCGCACCACGTTGCGATAAGCGTTCCGATAAGGACGACCGTCGAGAGGCTTCTGTTGGCGACGGCGAAGTCGTCGGAGCTTTTCACTTTCTTTTTCGTGATATAAAGCCCGAACGCGACGACGGCGACCAAATACGCCACGACGCAAATGACTATGACATAACTGACATTTTCCATAGAAATACCCTCCTTCAGGGTGAATATGCCGACACCCTCAACGCCGGTTTACACTATGCATGACGACAAAATACATGAACAAAGCTCAGTAAAATATTATATATATAAAATCATATATGATTTATTATGTTTCAGATAATATCATTCTTTACACTGGGCTGTCAAGCACAAAAGCCGAGGAGCGGGGCCGCGCCGCGCGGGACAAAATTTCGCCCCGTCCGCCGTGGATGACTAAAACCGCCGCCCTGCGGTCTTCCGCAAAGCGGCGGTTCTGTTTGGGAGTTCGTCAGATTCCGAGGAATTCGCGGACGTTTCCGCCGAATAGCTTTTCCTTGTCCTTATTGGAGAGCTTCGTCTGCGCAGCTAGCTTTTCGTAACGTGATAAGCCGAGTATGGGCCAGTCGGAGCCGAAGAATATTTTGTCGCCCGCGCCTATGGCGAAGATCGCGTCGAGGATTTCCGGCCCGTAGAGCCACGGCCACGCCGCTGTGTCGTAGCGCGCGTTTTGCAGCAGCAGCCGCATCTCCGGCATAGCCTCGAAGGCCCAGAGGCCGCCGCCGAAGTGCGCGAAGATTACGCGCGTCGTCGGGAAATTGCGGCAGAAGGCCGCGGCCTCGCGCGCGCCGTAAGCGCCCTTGCCCGCGTACTGGTGTCCCGCCTGCTCGGCCGTGTGGAAGAGCATAAATTTATCCCGCGCTTCGCAGAGCGCGCACAGATCGCGCAGCCACGCGGGCGAGGCGAGGTCGAAACCCTGACCGTCGGGGAAAAGCTCGCCGAGGCCGAGCGCCCCCGCGTCGAAGGCGCGTTCCGCCTCTTCAAGCGTGCCCATGCGCGCGGGCGAGACGACAGCGAGCGGCAGAATCCGCCCGGGCCAGCGCCGCGCCGCGTCGAGCACGTAGTCGTTCATCTCGCGGCAGAGCCCCTGGTCGCGGAAGGCGAACGTAGTGACGAGCGAGCTTTCTATCCCGACTTCGTCCATCGCCGCCACAAGCTCCTCCGCCGTCCCCCATTTCTGCACCTTCGACGAAGTGAGCAGCTCGAACCACGGCTCGCGCGCCGCGATCCTGTCGCGCTCTTTTCTGAGAAATTCTGGATATATATGTACGTGGGAATCTATGATTTTCATTCTGCTCCGTCCTTATCAGATTTTACAGAATCATAGCACAACTGCGCGCGGCACGCGTGTCCGCGCTTTCTCCAAAACTCCCCGCCCGCGGCGTATAATCATGGAAAAAGCGCCGCCGCGCGGACGGCGCGGAAAGGCCGTGGCGCATGGTCGTCGTCAGATACGTTAAAGTCAAAAGCCTGCTCTCGCCGACGAAGCTCGGGACCGACTTCGTGATAAACCCATACGCCGGCTGCCCGCACGGCTGCGTCTACTGCTACGCCTCGTGTATGCGCGGCGCCGCGGAGCGCGGCGAGCCGTGGGGTTCGTATCTCGACGTGAAATGTCCCGCATCCCCGCTCGACTTGGCGAAGCTCTACCGGCGAAGCGTCCTCTTCTCGTCGATGACGGACGCATACAATCCATACGAAGAGCGCTCCGGCGTCACGCGCGCGCTGCTGCGCTCGCTCATACCGGCGCGGCCCGACATTGTGATAATCACGAAATCCGCGCTCGTTTCGCGCGACGCTGATATTTTCAAAGAATTTCCGCGCGTCAAGGCCGTCTTCTCGTTCAGCTCGCTTGACGACGGATTCCGCCGCCGCGCCGAGCCACACGCCTCAAGCCCCGCGAAGAAGCTCGCCGCCATGGAAACGCTGAAGAACGCGGGCGTCGAGGTCGGCGTCATGGCCGCGCCAATCTTTCCGGGAATCACGGACTGCGCTGAAATCATAAAAGCCTGCGCGCCCTTCGCTTCGTCGATGACATTCGACACGCTCAACCTGCGCGCCGGCAACAGGGATAAAATCCTGAACTTCGTAAAAACAATACGCCCCGGCCTCGCGCCGCTCTACCGGCGCATATACGACGAAGGCGACCGCGCATACTGGCGCGCGCTGCGGGCCGAAGCCGAAGGCGAATGCCGCGCGCGCGGCGTTAAATTCTCGATATTTTTCTAAATTTGCGGAAGCGGTTATCTATGCCGCGCAGGCACGGCCGTGCACGCTATCGCCACAAGGATCAGCGCGCAGCCTATGACCTCGTGGACGGACGGGACCTGATGGACGAAGACCGCGGTAAGGACGACGGCGACGACTATCTCCATCGTGCAGAGCAGGCTCGTCATAGCTGCTGGGATATATTTCAGCGCGGCGAAGAAAACGCCGTATGCGACGAAACTGCCCGTAAAAGCCTGCAAAGTCATGAGCGAAAAGCGCGTTATCGTGAAATTGGCGAGGTCTCCCCAGCCGTACCAGAAAGTCTTGAAGACGAAGAGCAGCACGAGGCCGACGGCGTTCGAGAAAAACAGCAGCCGGAACTCGTCCACCTTATGCCGGAGTGAAAAACGGCGCGTGACGAGCGCCTGCCCCGACATACCGACGACCGCGAGCAGCCCCCAGAAAAGGCCGGGAAGCGAAATATTCAGCATCGCCTCCACGCTGCCGCCCATGCCGATGAAAACGCCGCATACTATGAGGACGCCGGCCAGACACTGAAGCGCAGTCGGCCGCTCGTGCGTTATATAGAGCGACCCCGCGATGGCGGCGAGCGGGAACGTGTAGTGAATGACGAGGGCCTCCGGCACTGAAAGATATTCAAGCGAGGTCAGGAACCCGCCGCCTGCGAAGGCGACGGAGAGAATCCCGGAAATTATATAGAAACGCCTGTGCTCAACGTCGAAACAAAAAGCTTCGCGCCCCTCGCAGAAAGCAAGAAAAAGGCCGGAAGCGACGAGCGTGAAGAGCGAACGAAAAACCATGACGGTCATCAAATCTATTCCGGCCGCGGCGAGCACCTTCGCAACCGGGCTGATAATCCCCCAGCAGACGGCGGCGGAAAGCGCGAGCGCCGCGCCGCGCCAATAGTTGTTGAGCTTCATTTTCCCACCCTTTGCAAATCAGCGCCTAGGCGCAATTAATGCAGACTATAACATATTTACGCAGGCGGTCAATACTGGGGCGCAGAGACGATAAGCGCGGGGCGCGCGCAGATGCGGAGCCCGCGCATTAAGCCGTCCGACCGGCGCTTATTTTCTGACCTTAAGGTCGACAACCGGATTGACGAGCGGTTCGAAGGAGAAGCCGTCTGGGCCCGTGATGCGGCACTCGGCTGTGTCGCCGTCCTGGATGTGCACCGCGCGCGGCGTTCCGGTCGAGAGGATGTCGCCGGGGAGCCAGCCCTGCATGTGCGAAACGAGCGCGACGAGGTGCGATGGGCTGAAGGTCATGTTCGAGACGGTGTTCTTCGCGTGGATTTCGCCGTTGTGGACGGTCGCCACTTCGAGCACCGAGACGTCGGGAATTTCGTCCGGCGTCACGAGCTGCGGGCCGAAGGTGAAGAAGGTGTCGAATCCCTTGACGATGGTCAGATAGCGCGGGTTGAGGCGCAGTATAGATTCTTCGGTCATGTCGAGTATCGTCGTGTAGCCCGCGACGTATTTGAGCCAGTCCTTCTCTTCGATGAACTTGCATTTTTTGCCGATGATGACGCCGAGCTCGCCCTCCGCGGTCGTCTTCTGCGCCTCGGGCAGCGCGGGGATTTTTATCTCGTCGCCGGGGCCGGCTATGCACGAGGCGGGCTTGTAGAAGCTTCCGGGGAAGACCTGCGGCGTCTTCTCGCCGAGGTCGCCCGCGTGGTCCTTGTAGTTGAGGCCGATGCCGAAGATTCTCTGCGGGTTCCTGTAGAGCGGGCCGTAGACCACTTCGTTGTAGGGGATGGCCTCTTTTTCGGCGAGCGCCTCGGCCTCGGCCTTGCCGCCCGCGTTGTACCACTCGGTGAGCGGTTCGAGCTGCTCCTTCTCTATGAGCGGGAGTATCTCGCCCTCGGGCTCGAAGCCCGCGCGCAGGCCGAGCGCCGTCAGCGGCAGCAGGCCGCTCTTCGTCACGAGCCCGGCGCGCTCCACGTTCCATTTGCGGAATGTCGCCAATCTCATCTATATGAACCTCCTTGGGTTTATTTTACCGCGAGCCGCGCGAAAGCGGCCTTCATACGCTCGCAGCCCTCGGCGATGTTGTCGAGGCTGTTGGCGAAGCTCATGCGCAGATAGCCCTCGCCGTTGACGCCGAAGACGCTGCCTGGGACGAGCGCGATCTTCGCCTCGTCAAGCAGATATTCCGCAATCTCGGCGCATGGGCGTCCGAGCCCCTTGACGTTGATGAAGATGTAGAACGCGCCCTTCGGCGAGAGGCAGCCAGCGCCGGGCATGTCGTTTATCGCCTTGACCGCGTAGTCGCGTCGGCGCTGGAATTCGCGCACCATCAGCTCGACCTCGTCCTTTTCGTCGCGCAGCGCCGTTATCGCGGCGCGCTGGACGAAGGACGCGGCGCAGGTCGTGTTGTGCTGGTGTATCTTGTTCATCGCGACTATAAGCTCTTTCGGCGCGGCTGCGTAACCTATGCGCCAGCCCGTCATCGAGTAGGCCTTCGAGAAGCCGTTGAGCGTCACGGTGCGCTCCGCCATTCCGGGCAGCGAAGCGATGCTCGTCTGCTTCTCTCCGTCGTAGACGAGGCGCTCGTAAATTTCGTCGGAGATGACGAGCAGGTCGCGCTCCTGCGCGAGCGCCGCTATCGCCTCGAGCTTCGCGCGCGACAGCACGCCGCCCGTCGGGTTGCAGGGCGTGAGCAGGACTATGGCCTTTGTGCGCGGCGTTATCTTCGCGCGCATCTCCTCAACGCTCGGCTCGAAGCCGTTTTCCTCGGTCAGCGAGTAGGAAACGGGCTTCGCGCCGAAGAGCGCGGGGACGTTCAGATAATTTATCCAGACCGGGTCGGGTATCAGCAGCTCGTCGCCCTCGTCGAGCACCGTGCAGAGCAGGTCGAAGACCGCCTCCGACAGCCCCGCCGTCACGAGCACGTTCTCCGCCGCGCACGGGATGCCGTTCGCCGCGCGCAGCCTCTCGGCTATCGCCTCGCGCAGCTCCGTCATGCCGAAGTTCGAGGTGTAGAACACCTCGCCGCCGCGCAGGCTCTTGGCCGCCGCCTCTTTTATGTAGGCGGGCGTGTCGAAGTCCGGGCGGCCTATTTCAAAATGAATGACGCGCTCCCCCGCGCGCTCCATCGCGAGCGCCTTTTCGTTGACCTTGCGTATTCCCGACGGCGCGAGCGCCCCGACCCTCGCGGCGGTGAAATCTCTCATATTTCATTCCCCTTTCCTTGAATCACGGCGTTTCCGAAAATTTCGCTTTTCCTCTTATTCCGTCATTATGTTAGTGAAACGCCGCCTTGCTGTAAAATACTTATGCGCGTATAACGTTATATGGCTGTTCCTATAACGGCGGGAGGAGGCGGCGCGTTGCTCAAGGACATCGAATACATCTACGCGGTATATAAAGAGCGGAGCTTTTCGAAAGCGGCGCGGCGGCTCTTCATCTCGCAGCCGTCGCTCTCCGCCGCGGTCAAGCGCGTCGAGCAGGAGCTCGGCCTGCCGCTCTTCAACCGCAGCACGAGCCCCGTCTCGCTCACCGAAGCCGGAGAATATTACATAAAATCAGCGGAAAAGATAATGGAGATAGAGCGCGAGATGCGCGCGCACCTCGCGGAGCTCGCGGGCGGCGGCCCCGCGAGCCTGCGCGTCGGCAGCTCGATGTTCTTCTGCTCCTACGTGCTGCCCGACATCGTCGGGGAATTTCGCAAGGAGCACGGCAGCGTCGTCGTGACGCTCTCCGAGGGCAGCAGCGTCGCGCTCTCTGAGAAGCTCAAGGACGGGAGCCTCGACTTCATGCTCGAGGCGGAGCCGCCGGACAAAAATATTTTCGAGTCCGCCGTGTGGACGACGGAGGAAATAATCCTGGCCGTTCCCGCGGCCTTCGCGATAAACGGCGAGCTTGAGGAATACCGCTGCACGTTCGAGGAGCTCGCGGCGTCGCGCAAGGGCGGCCCGCGCAAGCCCGCCGCGCCGCCGGAGCGCTTCGCGGGCGAGGAATTTCTGATACTGACAAAATGGAACGACCTGCACCGCCGCGCAATGGCGATATGCCGCCGCGCCGGCTTCGCGCCGAAGGTCTCGATGTACCTCGAACAGATGATGACGGCATATTATCTCGCATGCGAGGGCAAGGGCATCGCCTTCGTGCGCGACGCTCTGCTCGACTGCCTGCCGCCGACGGACAAGGTCTTTTTCTACCGCATCGACAGCCCGGAGTCGGAGCGCAACATTTACCTCTCCTACAAAAAATCCGGCGGCCTTACCCAAATACAGCGCGACTTCATAGAATTCATGAAAAGGGCGAAGCTCCCGCGCGAAAGCGCAAAGACGGCGGAAGGGTAAAACCGCAGCGGCGCGGGAGGATTTTACATAAACATATTCACCGCAAAGACGACGGCGCAGCAGAGGACGGCGACCTGGAAGAGGCTGCCGCCGAACCATGCGAGCGCGGCTCCCGCTGCAAGCGCGGCGAGGCCCGCGGCCTGGCTGCCCGTAGACTCCATGATCGCGGGGAAGGTCATGACGGCGAGCGTCACGTACGGCACGTAGTGCAGGAAGGCGCGCACGCGCTTGTTCTTTATCTCGCCGCGTATCACGGTGAGCGGCAGCACGCGGATGAGGTACGTCACCGCCGCCATGACGAACAGATAAACGTAGACTTCTTTATTCATCGGAGGCCTCCTCCTTGAGCGGGAAGAGGAACGCCGCAGCGCCCGCAATCGCAATCGTGAGGATTATCGTCCTCGTGCCGCTTGAGATATCAAGGAAATTGAAGCGCGAGAAGATGAAGCTCGCCGCCATAGATACTGCGATGAGCAGCGCGAGCGTCCTGTCGCCGCGCGCGGGCGGCACGATGACCGCGATGAACATGCCGAAGATTCCCGCCGAGAGCGCGTCTACGACGTTGACCGGCAGCACGTTGCCAGCGACGACGCCGAGCAGAGTGCCGAGCGACCATCCAGGAACCGCGCAGGCCGCCATGCCGTAGCTGTAATACGGGTTCACGGGCGCGGGCTTCGTGACGGAGAGGCCGAAAATCTCGTCCGTCAGATATGCCGCGATCGCAAGGCGGTGGCGCAGCGGCGTGCCCGGCGCGAGCTTCTGGCTCATAGCGCAGGACATCAGCATATAGCGCGCGTTCGCGACCAAAATCATCAGCGCGACGGCGGCGTAGGAGGCGCACGAGGAAATCATCATGTATCCCGCGAACTGCCCCGTCGACGAGGCCTGCGTCAGCGAGCTCAGAAAAGCCTGAAAGGGCGTGAGCCCCGCGTTCTTCGCCGCGATGCCGAGCGTGAACGAAACTGCGAAATATCCGAGCATCACAGGCACGGC
>DVKA01000298.1 GCA_018716365.1 Candidatus Caccocola faecipullorum | reverse complement strand
CCGCGACGCTGAAGCCGGTAGACTACTACTGCAAGCTCCCCGCCGACATATCGGAGCGCGACATCTTCGTCGTCGACCCGATGCTCGCGACTGGCGGCTCGGCCGCCGCTGCTGTCAGCCACATCAAGGCGCGCGGCGGAAAACGCGTCTCGCTCGTCTCTCTGCTCGCGGCGCCGGAAGGAATTGCAAAGTTCCACGAAGAGCATCCCGACGTAGACATCTACGTCGCCGCCGTCGACAGCCACCTCAACGACCACGGCTACATCGTTCCGGGACTCGGAGACGCAGGCGACAGGCTCTTCGGCACAAAGTAAAACGGAGGCGTTCTTGTTTCCCGTATACCTTTTTACGCTTATGACCTTCCTCTGGGGGCTCGTAGGTACGCCGATGGCGATCGCACTCGCCGAGAAATTCCGGCTGCTCGACGTTCCCGGAGGAAGGAAAAAACACCGCAGCGTGATGCCGCGCGGCGCGGGGCTTGTGCTGTGGAGCGGCTACCTGCTCTGGGCGCTCTTCACAGGCAACCCCGGCGTCGAAGTGCCGTACATCGCCACAGGCGCGACGATGATATTTATCGTCGGCTACATGGACGATATGCACCCGCTGCCGCCGCTCGTCCGCCTCATTTTTCATCTCATGGCGGCGGCGTGGGTGGTGTGGCCGCTGCCCGTGCCTGTGTGGCAGCGCGCGCTCATGATCCTCTGGATCGCCGGGGCGACGAACGCCTACAACCTCATCGACGGCATGGACGGCCTCTGTCTCACGATAACGCTGATTACATCGCTCTGCGCGCTCATCGTCGGGAGCGGCGGCGTATGGCTGCCGTTCGCCGGCCTAGTCTTCGGCGTGCTTCTCTGGAACTTCCCGCAGCCGCGTACATTTCTCGGAGACGGCGGAAGCACGCTGCTCGGATACATATGCTCGTCGCAGCTCGCTTGGAGCATTTTCCCGAATATATTTGAAACGGGATTCTTTCATATCGCCTTTGTGCTATTATTTTTAGGCGGCGTCCCCGTCGTCGATACGCTTGTCGCGATGACGCGGCGCATACTGACGCACAAGTCGCCGTTCGAGCCGGACCGCGGACACGCGCATCATAAACTCCAGGACGCGGGACTGCCGAAGTTCGCCGTGCTCGTCGTTTTGGGCGCTGCTCACGGCCTCTTCCTGAGCTGCGGAATGCGGCTTCTGGGAGTGCCGGTCTTTAATTTTTTGTAAAATAGCGGAGGTTCCATATGGATAGAAAAAAAATCGTCTGCGTAATAGGAACCCGTCCTGAAGCCATAAAGATGGCGCCCGTCGTCATCGCTTTGCAGAAACAGGACCTTTTCGACGTGCGCGTGCTTGCGACAGGCCAGCACGCGGCGATGCTCGACCAGGTGCTCGACTTTTTCAAGATAACGGCCGACAGAAATCTCCATATAATGAAAGAGCGCCAGTCGCTCGACTACATCACGGCGTCAGTGCTGAAGGGCGCCGGAGAGTACTACGACGAGACGCTGCCTTCAGCCGTGCTTGTGCACGGCGACACGACGACGACATTCGCCGCGGGGCTCGCGGCCTTCTACCGCGGCATACCCGTAGGCCACGTCGAGGCGGGACTGCGCAGCTGGAATATGCGGCTGCCGTTCCCCGAGGAGATGAACCGCGTCCTCGTAGACAAGTTCGCGGCGTGGGGCTTCGCGCCGACTGCGCTCGCGGCTGAGAATCTCAGAAAAGAAGGCATGAAGGAGAGCGCGATAAGCGTCACCGGCAACACGGTAATAGACGCGCTTTTCTATACCGTCGCCGCGCGCACGAAGCCGGACTGCGAAGAGCTGAGGGCGCTGCCGGAGGGAGCGCCGTTCGTGCTCGTCACTGCGCACAGGCGCGAGTCGTGGGGACGCCCGCTCGAAGGCATATGCTCCGCGCTCACAGATATACTCGACGCTCACCCGGAGCTTTGGATGGTCGTCCCGATGCACAAAAATCCCGCAGTGCGTGAGATTATACATAAACACCTTGACGGGCGCGGCAACGTCATACTCTGCGATCCGCTCGACTACCCGGACTTCGTCTGGGCGATGAACAGTTCGAAATTCATTCTGAGCGACAGCGGCGGCGTGCAGGAAGAGGCCTCCGCTATAAAGAAGCCTGTCCTCATCCTGCGCGAAGTGACCGAGCGCCCAGAGGCCGTGGAACACGGCAGCGGCGTGCTCGTCGGTGTGGACAGGGAAAAAATAAGAAAAGCCGCGCTGAATCTGCTCGAAGACGCGGAAGCGATACCGGCGATAGAGCGCCGCTGCGCAGCGCAGCCGTTCGGCGACGGCAAGGCGTCGATGAAAATCGCCGAAACCTTGAAGGAGAGTCTGCTTAACTAAATGGGGATGCACGGAGAGAAGAGATTCGCTGACGAAATGACGCTGACGGGCGGCAAACCGCTCGCCGGCACTATAAACGTACAGGGCGCGAAAAACGCGGCGCTCCCCGTCATGGCCGCCGCGATACTGCTGCGCGGGCAGAGCCTGCGCCTCGAAGGCGTGCCAGACCTTTACGACATTCAGACAATGTGCCGCCTGCTGTGCCATCTGGGCGCGGAGGTGGATTTTGAAAACGGCTGCATGACGATAAGCGTGCCGGACGAAATAGAGTGCGAGACGCCGGTGGAGCTCGTGCGCAAAATGCGCGCCTCGTCGCTCGTTCTCGGGCCGCTCACCGCACGATGCGGGCGCGCGGTAATGCCGCTTCCGGGCGGATGCGACCTCGGAAGCCGCCCGCTCGACTTCCATCTCAAAGGGCTTGCGAAGATGGGCGCTGACATAGAGCTGAAGGGCGGAGCCGTGACCGCGACCGCGGGGCGGCTGAAGGGCGCGACGATAACGCTCGACTTCCCGTCGGTCGGAGCGACGGAAAATTTAATGATGGCGGCGTCGCTTGCAGATGGCACGACATTTATAGAAAACGCCGCGAAAGAGCCGGAGATCTCCAACCTCGCGGAAATCCTGCGTCTCATGGGAGTCCAGATAAAGGGCGACGGCACGGAGACGATACGCATAACAGGCATGAACGAGCTGCACTCGGCGAGCGGCGAGATAATCCCCGACCGTATAGAGGCGGCTACCTACCTCATGGCCGGCGTCATAACAAAGGGCTGCGTCACCGTGCGCGGCATCGCGCCGGAATTTCTTGAATCAGTCCTCAACAAGATGGATGAGGCCGGCGCGGACATCGACGTATTCAACGGAGAGATAACCGCAAAATGGAACGGGCCGCTCCAGGGCGTCACAGTCAAGACTCTGCCATATCCTGGCTTCCCGACCGACACGCAGCCTCAGATGATGGCGCTGCTGACGCTTGCCAACGGAAACAGCGTCATACACGAGAGCGTCTTCGACTCGCGGCTGCTGCACATCGACGAATTCAGAAAGATGGGCGCGAAGATAGAGGTGCAGGACAACGTAGCCATCGTCACGGGCGTAAGCAGGCTCAACGGGGCCGAGGTGCTCTCGTCGAACCTGCGCGCCGGAGCCGCGCTCATCATGCTCGGCCTTGCGGCGGAGGGGAAAACGACGGTGCGCGGCCTCGAACACGTGTGGCGCGGCTACGAGGGGCTCGTCGGAAAGTTCCGTTCGCTCGGAGCTGAAATAGAGATAGCCGAGCCGGTGGTGGAGTAGATGGCGGGCGGCGCCTTCATCCCCGGAGTAAAAACGTCCGCATTCGTCGGCCCCGCAGGGACCGGCAAGAGCCAGCGCGCGCAGCTCGTCGCCTCGCTCGTCAACGCCGATTTCATAATCGACGACGGCCTTGTAATACACAAGGGGAGCATCGTCTGCGGTAAGAGCGCGAAATCCGAGCGCAACCAGATAAGCGCGATACGCCGCGCGCTATTTGAGTTCGACGACCACCGCCGCGAAGTCGTCGCATATTTCCGTTCCGTCGCTCCTTGTTCGGTCATGGTCATAGCGACCTCGGACAACATGGCGCTGAAGATTCTGAAAAAACTCGACCTCCCGGCGCCTGAACAGATAGTCCACATAGAAGACGTCGCTACGCCGGAAGAAATAGTCAAGGCGCGGCGCGAACGCTTCGGCAAGGGACAGCACGTCATTCCGGTCTCGCACGTGCTGGTGCGCAAAAATTTTGCTGGAAAGCTCGTTGGACAGCTTCGCGTATTCTGGAAATCGAAGGACAAGCACGAGGGCGAGAAGACCATCGTCCGCCCGCCGTTCAGCTTTTACGGCGAAGTGCATATAGAGACGGAGGCGATCGAGCAGCTGGCTTCGTTCATAGCGGGACGCACGGCTCAGGTCGTCAAGGTCAACGAGGTCAAGGCGTCGCCAGGCGAGGAAGAGACTCTGTCGATAGATCTCAAGCTCACAGTCACGGTAGGCGATAAAAACCTCATCGGAGTCGCGGTGCTCGTCAAGGAGCGCATAGCCGCGAGCCTGCGGTACTTTACCGGGCTCGACGTCAAGAGCGTCAACGTAGTCATAGCGGAGGTGGTAGTGTGAGCGAAGAGAGGGAAGTGCTTCTGAAACTTTCGCCGGAAGAGCGCGCCGCAGCGAAGCGTACGCTCTGGGAAGAGGCGCGGAAAAATACGCTCGCCTGCGCCGCCTGCCCGCTCGCGGAGACGCGCACGAAGGTTGTGTTCGGCGACGGCGATCCGAAAAGCAGCCTGATGTTCATCGGCGAAGGGCCGGGCGCAGACGAGGACGAGCAGGGGCTGCCGTTCGTCGGGCGCGCGGGCCAGCTACTCACTCAGATACTGAACGCCGCCGGCATCAGCCGCAAGGAAGTTTATATAACGAACATAGTCAAATGCCGTCCGCCGGGAAACCGCGTCCCTACACCGGAAGAAAGCGTGATGTGCGGACGCCATCTCCAGACGCAGATAATGCTTATCGAGCCGATGCTGATCGTGCTGCTCGGCAACACGCCGACGCGCTGGATACTCCAGACCAGCGAGGGCATAACGAAGCTGCGCGGGCGCTGGTTCGAGTGGCGCGGCGCTGCAGTCATGCCGATGTTCCACCCGAGCTACCTGCTGCGCAACGCGAGCTCGAAAGAGGGCAGCCCGAAGCATCTGACTTGGATCGACATCCAGGAGGTAAAACGCCAGTGGGAGGCCGTAAAGCGGACCGGTACGCTGGATTCCATAAAGTTCGGATAAATTGAAAATGGAAGCTAAAAAGAAACTAGAACACGTAGCGATAATAATGGACGGCAACGGACGCTGGGCGAAGTCGCGCGGACTGCCGCGCGTCATGGGACACCATGCCGGGGTAAAGGCCGTAGAGCGCACGGTGCGCGCCGCGAAGGAGCTCGGCATTCCCTACATTTCGCTCTACGCCTTCTCGACTGAAAACTGGAAGCGCCCGCGCGGCGAGGTCCTCGGCCTGATGGGGCTCTTCCGCTACTACCTGCGCTCGAAACTTGAAGAGCTGTGCAAGGAGGAAGTGCGGCTGCGGTTCGCGGGAGAGCTGACGGCGCTGCCACATGATATAGTAGCCATACTCGACGAGACTGCGGAGAAGACGAAAAAGTTCTGCGGCACGCAGCTGATCACCTGCGTCAATTACGGAGGGCGGCGCGAAATTATAGACGCGGTCAATAAAATGCTTGCAACTGGCGAGAGCGGGCCGGTGACAGAAGAGACGCTTCAGAAATATCTTTATCTTCCTGACGTGCCTGATCCCGACCTGATCATACGAACAAGCGGCGAGCTGCGTCTCTCGAACTTCTGGCTCTGGCAGAGCGCGTACAGCGAATATTATTTCACCGAAAAATACTGGCCCGATTTCGACAAGCAGGATCTTCTCGACGCGGTCGGAGATTATTACGAAAGGGAGCGGCGCTATGGAAAAGCTTAAGGAATTTTTCAATTCAAGTCCCGACATACAGCTTCGGGCGTTCAGCAGCGTTTTTATCGTACTCGCGATAGTGGGCGGCGTCATACTCGGAGGCTTCGTGTGGGATCTCATCGCCTCGGCGGCGGCGCTCTTCTCGCTCTGGGAGTTCTATAAACTGCAGTCGCCGCGCGTTCACTCGTCGCCGCTTCTCGTAATGGGCTCCGCGGTCTTTATACTTTTCGGCACGTCGTTCGGCCTTATGGACCTCACCGCGATACTCTGCTCGATTTCCGCCATAGCCCTTATCGCCCTCTTCCTGGAGGTCATGCGCCGTCAGGTCTCTTCCGAGAGCGACGCGCTCGCCTCCGTCGGCGCGACGGTCGGCGGCATCGCCTACATAGTCCTGCCGTGGACCTTCATGATGCTCATACGCGCGCGCGAGCACGGCGCGATTTTCCTGCTCACGCTATTTTTCTGCACATGGTGCTGCGACGTCGCGGCGTACTTTACCGGCAGCCATTTCGGCAAGACGCCGCTGTGCAGCCAGGTGAGCCCGCATAAAACGTGGGAAGGCTTTGCAGGCGGCGCTGCGGCGAGCTTCATGTGCGGCGGCCTGCTCGCGCTGATATTTTCCTTCCCGCCGCTGCCGCTGCTTCTGCTCGGCCTTCTCTGCGGAGTCGCCGGACAGCTCGGAGATTTGGGCGAATCGGTGCTCAAACGCGAGGCCGGAGTCAAGGATACCGGAAACATCATCCCGGGGCACGGCGGTATGCTCGACAGGTTCGACAGCATACTCGTGAACGGGACGCTCGCTTTTGTGATTTTCGAGCTGGTGGGATAAGTGGCTGAAAGGATACGCCTCGCGGTAACGGGAGCGACGGGCAGCGTCGGCGGCGCGGTCCTCGATATATGCGCGCGCTTCCCTGAAATTTTCGAGATAACGGCGCTCGCCGCACGGCGCGACGCGAAGAAGCTCGCGGCGCTCGGACGCCGTCACGGCGCGAAAATCCTCTGTCTGACTGAGCCGGACGATCCGGCGTGGAACGAGGAGGGCTTCGTCTGCCTTACGGGCGAGGCTGCGCTGACCGACGTCGTTCTTGACGCGGGCGTGGATCACGCGGTATTCGCGTCGTCGGGCATCACGGCGATAAAGGCGCTCCAGGCGGCTCTCGAACGCGGGATAGACGTATCGCTTGCAAATAAAGAAAGCATAGTCGTAGGCGGCCCATGGGTCATGCCGCTCGTGAAGCGGCGCGGGCAGCTGCGCCCGATAGACAGCGAGCACAGCGCCGTGTGGCAGTGCCTGCGCGACACGGAGAACGCCGAGGTCTCGCGCGTGTGGCTCACTGCGTCTGGCGGCCCGTTCCGCGACTGCACGGCGGAACAGATGGAAAAGGTAACCGCAGCCGAAGCTCTCAACCACCCGGTCTGGAAGATGGGGCCGAAGATAACGATAGACAGCGCGACACTGATGAATAAGGGCATCGAGTGTATCGAGGCGATGCAGCTTTTCGGTCTTCCGGCTGAAAAGGTCGGCGCGCTCGTACATCCGAAGTCTCAGATACACGGCGTAGTCGAGTTCATAGACGGTACGGCGAAGCTGCTTCTGTCGCAGGCGGATATGAGGCTTCCCGCCGCCGCCGCGATAGCGTGGCCGCGCAGGTTGCCGCTTGAGGCGAAAGGCTTCTCTCCGGTCGAGCCGTCCTCGTGGGATTTGCAGTTCAGAGAAATAGATGAAAAACGCTTCCCATGCTTTGCGCTCGCGCGAGAGGCAGGACGCAGAGGCGGAGCATACCCGGCTCTGCTTGTAGGCGCCGACGAAAGCGCTGTCGAATATTTCCTGAACGGAAAAATTTCATACCCGGGCGTTGCTCGTGTCATATCGTCGGTGCTCGAAGAATACCGCGGCGGCGCGCCGTCGTCGCTCGAAGAGGCGGTCTCGCTCGTTGAAGAAGGACGGCGCGCCGCCGGCGAAAAATGTAAAAATCTCAGCGGAGGCATATATAGTTGATTAGTTTAATATCTTTCCTGATAGTGATAGGCATCTGCGTCATCTCGCACGAAGGAGGCCATTTCCTCGCGGCGCGCTTCCGCGGCGTGCTCGTGCACGAGTTTTCCTTCGGCATGGGGCCGGAACTGTGGCACCGTAAGAAGGGCGAAACTCAGTATTCTTTCCGCGCTTTTCCGATAGGCGGCTACGTGAAGCTTGAAGGCGAGGACGCGGACGACGATTCTGAGCCGAAGGAGCCGGGCTTCGACCCGAGCCGCTCGCTTGCGAACAAAAAACCGTGGGAGCGTATGCTGATAATGGGCGCAGGCGCGTTTGTGAACATAGCGCTCGCGTGGCTGCTCACGGCCTTCTATCTCGCAGGAAACGGCGCTTACGACATGAGCGCGCCGCAGCTCGGCAATATCATGGAAAACACCCCGGCCTACACGGCGGGGCTGAAAAGCGGTGACATAATCAAAAGCATCGACGGCAAGCCGCTCGACAGATGGGTGGACATACAGAAAACGCTCCGCAGCGAAAGCAAGACCGGCGACGAATTTGAGATCGTCATATCGCGCGGCGGAGAAGAAAAGAAACTTTCCATAGAGATCCCCTATTCTGAGCAAGCGGGCGGAAGGCTGCTCGGCGTACAGCCGCCTTACAAGAAATATCCGTTCCTTGAAGCGCTGCGGGCGTCGTTCAGCTACTCGTGGAGCATGAGCGTAACTATACTCAAAAGCCTGTGGCTGACCGTCACCGGGCAGATACGCGCAGACGTCACGGGGCCTGTCGGCATAGCCGTGATGGCGGGCGACGCCTTCACAGCGGGCTTCTGGGCCTTTATCGGCTTTCTCGGCATCATCAACCTCAACCTCGGGCTGCTGAATCTGCTGCCGTTCCCGGCGCTCGACGGAGGACGCATAGTCTTCGTACTCATCGAAATGGTGACGCGGCGCAAGGTCCCCGAGAAGGTCGAGACGATAATCCATTACGGCGGCTTCGTCGTGCTCATCGCGCTTATAGTGCTCGTCACTGGCAAGGATATTTTCAGACTGTTCCTATCCAACCTATAAAACCAGACTGCAACGGAGGCTGACAAAAATGGGAAGCGCTCGCTCTGTAACGATAAACGGATTGAAGATTGGAGGGGGCGCTCCCGTCAGGGTCGAGAGTATGCTCAAGAGCCGGCTCACAGACCTCGCGGCCTGCTTGTGTGAGACGGAGCGGCTCGCCGCCGCCGGCTGCGAGCTCGCGCGCGTCGCGCTGCCCGACATCGCGCTTGCGTCGGCCTTCGCCGCGCTCGTGAAACAATCTCCGCTGACGCTCATGGCCGACATACACTTCGACCACAGGCTCGCGCTCGCCGCCATCGACGCGGGCTGTCCCTCGGTCCGCATCAACCCGGGAAACATGAGCCACGCGGCGGGGCTAGCCGAAGTCGTCGCGGCTGCGGAGGCGAACGGGACCGTCATACGCATCGGCGCAAACGGCGGCTCGCTCAACAACGCGCAGCTTGAGCGCTGTGGCGGCGACCGCGGAGCGGCGCTCGTCCTTGCAGTCGAAGAACAGCTGCGGCTGCTGCTCGACAAAAACTTTTCAAACGTCATCATCTCGGCAAAATCTTCGTCGGTCGCGGAGACAGTGCGCGCTAACCTCCTGCTCGCAAACAAATACCCGTTCCCGCTTCACGTCGGCATAACGGAGGCGGGCAACGGCAACTCCGGCATCGTCAAGGGCGCGGCCGGAATCGCGCTCATGCTCTCGCAGGGAGTGGGCGACACGCTGCGCGTCAGCCTCACAGCTCCGGGCGAGGAAGAGGTTGAGACGGGCTACAACATACTCGCGGCGCTCGGCCTTCGCAGCCGCGGTTGGGAACTTGTGAGCTGTCCGACCTGCGGACGCCGCCGCGTCGAAGTCGCAGAGCTCGTCGCGCGGCTGAAAAATCTGCTGCCTCCCGCGGCCGCGCCCGGCGTTACGGTTGCAGTCATGGGATGCGAGGTCAACGGCCCGAAGGAGGCCGCAGGCGCGGATTTCGGCGTGGCGGGCTGCCCCGACGGCTTCATCGTTTTCAAAAAAGGAGCGTTCGTCTGCCGCGGTTCGATGGACGAATTTGAGGAAATCGTCATGCGAGAATTTGCAGAGCTTCTAAACCAATAAAAATAAAAAGTTCATAATATCTTTTCGTCTTCGTGTGTTGACTTATCTTCGATAAAAATATAAGATAAGTATGCAACGTTGATAATTCAGTTTTTTCGCTCAAAGCAACAATTTGCGCCGCAGATTTGAGTTCTGATGCCGGAAGTAAAAAGAGGAGTAAAAATGAACCAAAAATCTGAGTTTAGTGTATTCTCGGAGACCGGACAGCTCAAGCAGGTCATGCTTCACCGTCCCGGACGCGAGATCGACCGTCTCACCATCGACAACATGGACGAGCTTCTGTTCGACGACCTGCTCTGGCTCGAACAGGCGCAGCGCGAGCACGACATCTTTGCGGACATACTGCGCGCCAACGGCACGGAGGTGCTGTACTTCAGCAAGACGCTCGCCGAGGCGATAGCGCGCCCGGAAGTCAGGGAAGAATTGATCAACGACGTCTTCCGCTTTGAATGCCTCGACCGGCGCATATCCGACGAATTCCGCCCCGTGCTCATGGATATGGCGGCGCAGGATCTCGCCGACCACCTTATAGAAGGCTGGACGAAAGAAGAGGTCAACGGCGTCTGCGACCGCTCGCTCAGCCTCGTCGCCTCCGTGTCGAACGGCAGCGACTTCGTCATCCACCCGATACCGAACCTCTATTTTCAGCGCGACCCCGCCATCACCGTCGCCGACGGCATAATCCTGGGGCAGATGACCTTTGAGGCGCGCAGGATAGAGCCTCTCTACTGGAAATATATTTTGCGCTTCCACCCGAGATTCTCTGGAATGCGCATACTTTTCGGCGACGCGCCGGACGAGGTCTGGCCGCAGAAGGCCGAGGGCGGCGACATACTTGTGCTGTCGGAGAAGGCCGTAGCGATAGGCGTCTCACAGCGTACCGCTCCGACCACCGTTCAGCGCATCGGACGCAACCTCGCCGCAAAGACCTCGATAAAGCGCATATTCGCATTCGAGATACCGCGCGGGCGTTACTGTATGCACCTCGACACAGTCTTCACGATGGTCGACGAAGACGCCTTCTGCATCTATCCGCCGCTCCTCGAGTCGCTCAAGGTATGGCAGCTAGATTATTCCGATGAGGGAATACTTCTGAAGCTCGAACAGAAGAGGGACTGGCGGAGCGCCGTCGCTGAAACGCTTGAAGTCGAGAAGCTGCGCCTCATAGTGATGAACGGGCGCGACGAGGCGGAGACCGCGCGCGAGCAGTGGCACGACGGCTGCAACACTCTCGCCGTAGCGCCGGGCAAGGTTGTCACCTACAACCGCAACGTGAACGCCGCGAAACTGCTGCGCGACAACGGCGTAGAGGTGCTCGAACTCGAAGGGCCGGAGCTCGGACGCGGACGCGGCGGCCCGCGTTGCATGTCGATGCCGCTGAACCGCGGCCCCGTCCGCTGAGCGTCAAAAAATCAAAAGCGCAATAAGAACCACAAACCAATACAAAACTCATGAAGGGAGCAATCCAAATGCCTGTGAATCTTCGCAACCGCCACCTTATCTCTCTGAAGCACCATACGCCGGCGGAGATTGAATATCTCCTCGACCTTGCCGCCGACCTCAAGAATAAAAAACGCGCCGGCATAAAGGGCAACCTGCTTGAACGCAAGAACGTCGCGCTCATCTTCGAGAAACCCTCGACGCGCACCCGCTGCGCCTTCACCGTCGCGGCGATCGACGAAGGCGGACATCCCGAATACCTCGGCAAGAACGACATCCAGCTCGGCCACAAGGAAGACGTAGCCGACACGGCGCGCGTCCTCGGCCGTATGTTCGACGGCATCGAGTTCCGCGGATTCAGCCAGAAGGTAGTCGAAGACCTTGCGAAGTACGCCGGCGTCCCCGTATGGAACGGCCTCACCGACGACTATCACCCGACGCAGGTCCTCGCCGACTTCCTCACGATTCGTGAAAACTTCGGCCGCCTCAAAGGCATCCGTCTCGTCTACGTCGGCGACGGACGCAACAACGTTGCGAACTCCCTCATGATCGGCGCGGCGAAGATGGGTATGCACTTCGTGGTCGGCTCGCCGAAGGAACTCTTCCCAGATCCCGCGCTCGTCGCCGAATGCGAGCAGATCGCGAAAGACTGCGAGTCCGGCGCGACGATAACCATCACCGACGACCCGAAGGCCGCCGTCAAGGGCGCAGACGCGATATACACCGACGTTTGGGCGTCGATGGGCGAAGAGGCGAAGGCCGCCGAGCGCAAGGCTCTGCTCCAGCCCTACCAGGTCAACAGAGAGCTCATCGAAGCTACCGGCAACGACGACGTCATCTTCCTCCACTGCCTCCCCGCGGTGAAGGGCAACGAAGTGACGGAAGACGTCTTCGAATCACGCCACGCGCGCCAGTTCGACGAAGCCGAGAACCGTATGCACACGATCAAGGCCGTCATGGTCGCGAGCATCGGAAACTTCTAACGCCGCAGTTTTGGCCGCTGAGTGAATTATAGGAGCGTCCGCAATGGGCGCTCCTTTTGCTTATTTGCGCGGCTTAGCAGGCTTGAGCCGCGCGACGCCGCGCCGCTTTTCCCGCGAAATTCCGGCAGAGGGCGCGAAACGTATGGAATGAAAAAATCCCGCAGGAAATTTCAAAATAACAGTGGCGTTAATTCAAAAGATGTGATATTATATCCCGCGTTGAATCGCGGACATAGCTCAGTTGGTAGAGCATTAGCTTCCCAAGCTAAGGGTCGCGGGTTCGAATCCCGTTGTCCGCTCCAAAGAGAGGCCAGCGTAGCTCAGTTGGTAGAGCAGCGCACTCGTAATGCGCAGGTCTCCGGTTCGAGTCCGGACGCTGGCTCCATTCATGAAAATATCAGCCTTCCAATGCGGAAGGCTTTTTTGTTGCCATCCAGCCGTTTCATACTTTACTTTTGAATATGAATTGCTAAACCTCTCACCCGCGCCGGTTCGGTATTGTCAATGCGGTGAACGGTTGATATTATAAAAATAGCTGAAATGCTGAAAAGAGGCGTACATGATTGAAGCTTGAAAATAAAAGAGAAACTGACGAGGCGCCCGGGCTGAGCGCGCCGGACGGCGAAAGAAGAATATATTTCGTCCGCCACGGGAAGACGGAGTGGAACAATCAGTTCCGTTATCAGGGCGCGACGAATGTACCGCTCTGTGCGGAAGGGCGCGAACAGGCGCGCCGCGCAGGCCTTCGGCTTTCTAAGCTGAAGATAGAAACGATCATATGCAGCCCTCTCGACAGGGCTTTTGAGACAGCCCGGTGCATCGCGTCATTCCATCCCGGCGTGCGCGTAGAAAAAAATCCGCTGCTCACAGAAGTGAATTTCGGTTCGTGGGAAGGCCTTACCGTCCCTGAGATCAAAACTCACAGCGGCGAAGAGCTCTTCTACAAATGGCGCATGAACGAACTCCACGTCAGCGCGCCCGGAGGAGAAGACGCCGACGCCGTTTACGAGAGGGCGTCGCGCGCGGCCGGCGAGCTTCTCTCGTGCAGCGAGAAGCTGATCGTCGTCGTCGGGCACGGCGCTATGTTCAGAGCCCTTTTCCTGCCGCTGCTCGGCATCCCGCGTTCAAACATTTTCTGGAAAATGCGCATAGACAACTGTTCAGTATCTGCAGCTGGCGTAGACAAGAACGGCAGGACGACGCTGTCGTTCCTCAACGACACGCTGCATATGCGCGTCCCTGAGGACAAAATCGCGGATTTGCCTCTGGCATAGCGCAAAGGCGGGGGCTGTGTGGTAAAATAGAAAAAATAGTGCAGACCTTCGTCCGTCCGCAGATATGCGGGCGTGTGCAAAAAGGCGGGATAGCATGAAAAAAACGACAGAACACGAAGCCGGCGCGCGGCGGGACGACTCGAAACTCTGGGCCGAATGCGCGGCCGGCAGCGAAGAAGCCAGAGAGGAACTCATCCTTGCCAACAGGCCCATGGTCTATTGGCTGGCGAAGAAATTAAAGGTTCCATATAATACATATCAGGATTTGATTCAGGAAGGAATGCTTGCGCTGATAGGCGCGGTGGACTCTTTCGACCCGGGCAGGAACATCTGCTTTTCAACCTATGCCTACTATAAGATCAACGGAAGAATGATAAATTTCCTCCAGAGAGTTGAGGCGAAGGCTCCAGTGCCGGTAGAGGACGCGGGATTCGGCGGCTGCGGGACTGACGACTCCGCAATATACGACGTGTCCAGCCGCAGCGAATGGTCGATAGACCTTGAAAAGGCGCTTTCGCAGCTTTCCGAGCGCGAATCCGACATTATAAGCGCGCTCGTAATGGAAGGGCGTGTCGCAAACGACGTGGCGGCGGAGAAGGCGCTTGACGTGAGCAACGTTTACAGGATACGCAGAAAGGCTCTCGCTAAGCTGAAAGCATGGCTCGGTATAGAGGGTTCTCAGGCGGCATCCAAGGCTTAGGCTGACCGCGCTGCGCGGCAGAGGACTGATATAAATGACGCAGAAAACAGCAAGGCTCCAAAGATGGCTCGACCGCATGACTGCGGCCTGCGAAAATAAAAAATGGAAATCGGCGGTCGCTGAGGCGGACTGTCTCTCGGCGGAACTTCGTTTAGTGCGCGAAGAGCTTTGGGAGAAGGCGGAGGAATCAGCCGCGCCGAAGCGTTCGTTCAACTTCAGGACGTGCGCCTCTTTTGGCGCGCGCTCTTTCGGCATCGCTATGGCGATAGTGTGTTTATGCACCTTCCCGATAGCCGTAGAGAGCGGCAGGCCGCAGAACATAGCGGCGCTTCCTACTGGCGCGGAGAACAAGTTCGAAGAGTTCACCCTCGTTACGGCTGAGGAGAAAGAGCTGCTCCAGATGCTGCGGGCCAACCTCAAGGAGAGCAACGAAGCCGTGCGTACCGCCGAAAAAGAGGCTCCGAGCGCAAAGCGCAAGCTTACGGCGAAGATAGTCGAGCGCCAGATCACCGACGTTCCCGAAAAGGTTCCGGCGGTGCGGCCTGAAAGAATTAAGCCGGAAGAGCTGCTGACGCTCATACAGATAGGAGAAAAAAGCCTCAGAGGGGACACCCCAGCTATAAAGATAATAAATTAAGCTTGAAGCTGATTCAGTTTTTTGTTTCAAGGAGTGGTAATTAGTGTTGATGCGAACCAAATTTCTGGCGCTCTCTGTCGCGGCGCTGATGCTTGCCTCCCAGGCCTGTTACGCTGCCGATGGAAGCCCGGATGCTCAGGATACGCTGCCGTCCGGTTTTTCGTCCAGCGTTTTAACCGGCGGCATGGACGCCCCTCTCTCGTCTGATATGCAGACGCCGTCCGGCGGGGAAGAGCTTCCTGAACCACCGTCTATGGCTGAGCTTGCGGGACCAGTGATAATGAACGTCGGTCTCGAAGGAAACAGCGAAGTCGCCTCCGAGCACATTATGAGCGTCGTGACGACCAAAGCTGGGGAGCATGTGGACGAAGAGAAACTTCGCAAAGACGCGGAGGCGATATTTGAGCTCGGATTCTTCAACGCGACCGACTACAGAGTTACCGACGTCGAGGGCGGCGTAAACGTTACCTTCCTTGTTCAGGAAAATCCCAAAGTCGGCGAGATACGTTTCGTCGGAAACACAGTCTATTCAAGCGAAGAGCTGAGTAAGATCGTCTTCACCCAGCCGGGAATGATTTTTAACCGCACCTTCTTCCGAAACGACCTTCAGAGAATCAAAGAAAAATATCAGGCCGACGGCTACGT